>CAYPHN010000034.1:309-17677 GCA_964410265.1 uncultured Flavobacteriaceae bacterium
ATGATTAAATCAGGATTCTCCGACATAATTTCAATAATCTTATTCATTTCTTTTGCCGCTGCAGCAGTAATTGTTGCATCATCAAATTCGTAATAAATAGGTTGTAATTTTTGAATTGCTTTTTTCTCTTTAAACAACCTTGTTAATACTAAATTGGTATGTAATGCTGAATGATAATTCTCTTCTAATATTTCAATTCGTTTTTCATCATTTTTATAATTGTCATTTGAGGCTACAATTTTATATTCTTTTGCACATGAAACTGTAAATTTATAAGTACCATCATCGTATGTAGATACCGTTTCTAAAAGCTCCCCAGCAATATTGTATAAATTAACTGTTGCTCCAGCGATTATATCAAGAGTCTCTTTATCTTTAACCTTACCATCAACTGTAATAAAGCATTCTCCTGGACGAATATCTTCTTCTAAAGTAAAAGCATATAAATCATTAAAACCTTTCCCTTGTAATCTGTTTGAAGTAAAAAATCCTTGATTATTATCTTTATTAACGATATACGCAAAATCATCATTAATACTATTTATAGGAGATGCTAATTGATAGGTTTCTGAAGTTGTATCGTCATATACCTCTACCGCAAATACATCTAAGTTTCCTAGTCCAGGATGACCATCTGATGAAAAATATAAAATGTTTGCTGTAGTAATAAATGGTGTTGTTTCATTACCCGAAGTATTTACGTTTTTACCCATATTTCTAGGTTTGCTGTATTTACCGTTTTCTAAAATATCAACAACAAATATGTCTGTTTTACCTTCAGAGGGTAACCTGTCTGAAACAAAATACAGTTTCGTATTATCGGCACTCAAAACTGGTGAGCCAGATGAATAAGCACTTTTATTAAATGGTAGTTTTTCAACATTTGATGCATTACCATCTGCATCAAGAGTTGCTTTGTATAATTCTAATCTTTGATTTTTAGCTAATTTCTGCTTTGATAATTTTTTTACATATTTATTTCTACTAAAATAAACTGTTCTTTTATCAGAGGTATATGTTGCACCTGTTTTATTAATCTTATTGTTTTTTTTATTACTTACAAGCTTTACATTTTTAATTTCACCATCATAACCTATATCACCAACAAAAAGATCTTTTCTAGGGTTGTAATTTTTTCTAGAAGATTGTATTTTTTCTTCTGCTGATGTAAAAATCAACTTATTGTTATCTAAAATAGCAAGGCCGTAATCGGAATTACTTTTATTTATCTCTAAAAATTTAATTTGATACTTACCCGTAGATTGTGCTGAGGCATAAAAAAAACTGGTGAAAAATAATAAAATTGCGATTCCCTTTTTCATTGTAATATTGTTATAATTATTTGGTTGTCAGTTAGATAAATATATATATTAAAAATTCGAATTATTTTTCATGTCTAATCGTCCGATATTCTAGGCTATAAAACTTATCAACAGTGTGTTAATAACGTAGGGTTTCGGATAAAATTATATTTATTACTAAAAAATATTTAAGCTTTAAATTTCAATTTAGGGCATAAAAAAAGCCCAATATAGAATTGGGCTTATCGCTATAAAGAATGTCGGACTTAATTCACCGGTTCGACTTCTAATTCATCTTCAATATTATCATTGCCTTGTTGAGCAACATAATTACCATTCAAAGCGGTAACTATATCGTTAGTAATATTCAACTTTTCTTCGCCATATAAAACACTTTTTGTTTGATTGGAAGTGCCTAAAATAAAACTAATTCCATTCGATTTTGCATAATCTTCAATAAACGTGTCAATTTCTTTGTTGATTTTTTCCATTTTCTTTTGACCCTCAGACTGCATCTGTTGTTGAGCCATTTGTTGACGTTGTTGAATCATTTGTTGTTCTTGCATTAAAGCCTGTTCTTTTTCTTTTTTTGCTTTTTCAGATAAATTTTTAGAATTGCCTTGATATTCCTGCACTTTTTGCTGAAAACTCTTTGCAAGCTGATCCAATTCAGTAGCAATTTTCTCTGATTGCACTTTCATTTCCTTTTCTGCTTCTTTAGACCCTTCATATTCTTTTAATATTTCCTCAACATCCACATAAGCAATTTTAGTTTGGTTACATGATGTTAGAAACATAATCATTGAAAATACTACTAATAACTTTTTCATTCTTTGTTTTTTAAATTTTAATTGACAAAAGTAAAAAAAGCTTTTAAATTATAATAAAACTTATCCTAAAATATTTAAAAATTTCACTATAAGTTATTCTTATTGTTGTGAAATAAATTATAATTATTTATTATGATGAGATTGTATAAAATCTTTACGCTAACAATATTAATTAATTTTAATAGTATTTACTCCAAAACATTTGCAAACTATCATTAAAGCGCTTTAAAACAATTAATCTGAGTTTTTTATCAAATAAATTAAAGAGGAGTACTCCATATTTTTGTTTGCCTTTAAATTGGACATAAATCCTCGATACATTGCTTGAATAGGATTAGAATAACCTGATCTGTTTTTTTCAGACAATAAGCTTACATAATAAGCATCAAATTTCATTGGCAATATTTTTACTACTTGTAAATTAATTTTATTAAATAATAATTCAATCGATTTTTGTGAGAAATGCCAAAGATGTCTGGGCACATCATAAGCTGCCCAAAATTTCCCATAATAAGTCGCATCATAACTTTTGTAATTTGGAACAGCAATAATTAAGGTGCCCTTTGGTTTTAATAATTTATTTAAAATTACAATATACTCTTTTAAATTAGGGATGTGTTCGAGTACATGCCACATGGTAATAACATCAAACTTTACATCATTTAGATTCAATATTTCTTCTATGTCTACGTAAATTGAAATTTTAGTTTTATTTACGGCCAATTTTCTAGCTCCCTCATTTGGTTCAATTCCATTTATTATCCAACCGTTCTTAATACATGATTCTAAAAAATCTCCTGTTCCACAGCCAATATCTAAAATTGTTTTAGATTCGGTATTTAAAGAATTAATAAGTTTTACTTTTCTTTTTATCGTATAATTTTTTACCGCTTGGTAAACCTTATCAAACAAAGAAGTATTCGCATCCGTATGTGAAATATAAGCTTCGCTTTTATAATATTTGCCTAAATTTTCATCACTCGGTTTGGGAGAAGTTATGAGCATATCTAACTTTTTATCCAATATCAAATCAAAATTTTCATTCGTCACTGTATGGTCTTGGCAGGTTAAAATTTTTTCCTTTATGTTATTCATTTATAAAATTATCTTATGTTTCACGTGAAACAATTTTAAACTACCTGCCCATATAAACAAGTAGTACAGAAACATCACTAGGTGAAACTCCTGAAATTCTACTTGCTTGAGAAATAGTAGTAGGTTGTATTTTTGTTAATTTCTCCCTTGCTTCATAGGATATCGAAAGTACTTTCTTATAATTGAAATTAGTAGGTATCTTAATGTTTTCAAGTCGCTGTAATTTATCCGCACTGTTTTTTTCCTTTTCAATATAACCAGCATATTTTACATGAATTTCCGTTTGTTCTACAACTTCATTATCAATTTTATGCTCTTTGATAAATGCCTCTACAAAAGGAAATTTTTTAACATCATTAAAATTTAACTGCGGACGAGAAACTATTTTAAACATCTTCATGGACTGGTTGACCAAAGCTGAATTCTTTGCCTTTAAAATTGGGTTCACATCATCTGGTTTAATACTAGTCTTTCTTAAAAAATCAACAAACAGATCTGTTTTATATTGCTTTTCTAATACCCTATCCATTCGTTCTTTAGAAGCCAAGCCTAAAGCAAAGGATTTAGGCGTTAATCTTAAATCTGCATTATCTTGTCTTAACAACGTACGGTATTCCGCACGAGATGTAAACATTCTATATGGCTCTTCCGTGCCTTTGGTAATTAAATCATCAATCAAAACACCAATATATGCCTCGTCTCTTTGTAGTACAAAAGCCTCTTTCTTTTGCACTTTTAATGCGGCATTAATTCCTGCCATCAAACCTTGTGCCGCCGCTTCTTCATATCCGGTTGTCCCATTTATTTGACCGGCAAAAAATAAATTATTAATTAATTTTGTTTCTAAGGAGCTTCTTAATTGCGTGGGTTGAAAAAAATCGTATTCAATTGCATAACCAAATCTTAAAAATTTTACATTTTCAAATCCAGCAACTTTTCTTAAAGCTTTATATTGCACCTCGTGTGCTAAGGAGGTAGAAAAACCATTTACATAAATTTCAGTAGTATTCCATCCTTCTGGTTCTATAAACAATTGATGTCTTTCTTTACTCGCAAAACGATCTATCTTGTCTTCAATAGACGGACAATATCTTGGGCCTATTCCTTTAATTCTGCCAGTATACATTGGTGAGTTTTCAAAGCCTTCTCTTAATAAATCATGAACCTCCTTTGAGGTGTAAGTCATATAACAAGAACGTTGCTTTTTTAAAACTTTGGTCGTATTAGAATATGAAAATTTTAGTGGTTCTGCATCTCCAGGCTGCTCAATCATTTTCGTAAAATCTAATGACCTAGCATCCACTCTTGGCGGAGTACCTGTTTTCATTCTTCCAGAAACAAAACCTTTTTCAACAAGATCTTCTGTAATACCAGTAGATGAACTTTCACCTGCCCTGCCTCCACCAAAAGTTTTTTTTCCTATATGAATTTTACCATTTAAAAATGTACCAGCTGTAACAATTACAGTTTTTGAAAGAATTTGTAATCCTAATTGTGTTTTAACCCCAACAATATCATCTCCTTCAAACAATAAACCATTTACAGAATCTTGGAATAAATCTAAATTATCTGTTTGCTCCAATTGTTCTCGCCAAGCCTCAGCAAAACGCATACGATCACTTTGTGCTCTCGGGCTCCACATTGCAGGCCCTTTTGACTTATTGAGCATTTTAAATTGAATTGCAGTATTATCTGTTATAATCGCACTGTATCCGCCCAAAGCATCAATCTCTCGAATTATTTGACCTTTTGCAATACCACCCATAGCCGGATTACAGCTCATTTGCGCAATGTTTTGTAAACTCATTGTGATCAACAGTGTGTTGGCCCCCAAATTAGCAGCAGCCGAAGCAGCTTCACTGCCAGCATGTCCACCACCAACCACAATCACATCATATTTTCCATCGAACAAACCCATAGTTTACATATTATTGTTCCACGTGGAACATTTTACTTGTTTTAAAAAGTGCGTAAAGATAAGTAATAATCTTCTTTACTCTTCATTAAATTCTTTTCATCAACAGTTCTATCCTTATAGCCACAATAATGCAAGACACCGTGAATCATTACTCTGTGTAATTCATTTACAAATTCGTTCTCAAATAAAACTGAGTTATCAATTACTCTTTCTATTGAAATAAAAATATCCCCAGAAATAATATTTCCTATCGAGTAATCTAAACTAATGATATCTGTTAATGTGTTGTGTTTCAATATTTTATTGTTTTTTTCAATCAAATAATTATCGTCACAAAAAATATAATTAATTTCACCAAGTTCATTATCCTCTTGGTGAATGGCGAATTCTATCCAACTACTAATAACCTTATTGTTTTTCAATACAAATTCATTCAATGAATTAAATATAATCATGATTGTTTCTTAAAATATAATTTTATCTTTTCTTGATACAAGGGTTTTAACTGTAGGTTTTGACGAATTAAATTTTCCTCTTCATCAAAATAAAATTTTTTTGTATCTATTGGTTTAACCTTATGATAATCACCTGTATTTATGTTTGTTCTAGATTTCCTTTTTTTGTCTTTATTCTTATCAAAGGATGCCTTTTCCAATTTTAATAATTCATGTTCAATCTTTTGCATTTTTTCTAAAGACTCTTTGGTAATTCCTTTTTCTAACAATATTTTCTCTAAGTCATCCATTTTTTTAATCAACGCTTTAGAACCACTATTGCCTTTTGTTCCATTTTTATTTAATAGTTCTTTTAGTTCTTCCTTTAACCTGTTCTGCTCTTTATAGATCTCAAATTGTTCGCCTGTCATTTCTTCTTTTTTCTCACTTCCTTTTTTATTTCCGGTTGCATTGCCCTTCTTTAATTTCTTAATTAATTCACCCTGTTTCTTAATAACATCTGGCAAACTTAATTCTTCACCTTTTTTTCCTTTTCCCTTACCGCTACCTGGTTTTTTATTTTGTAAATTTTGTAATAAGTCGCTCAATAAATCTGCTAAATTATTCGCTGCCGTCATGGTGTATTGTTGGTTAGTAACTCCTTTAGAAATTCTATTTTCTGTAATGTTCTCTAAGGATTTATCTAAATTATAATGTGCCTCTGTTAAGTCCTTTTGAATTCTAGAAGTTAATCGTACCAACCTTAAGGAAAGTGTATATAAACTATCATCAATATGATCAAAGTGTTCTTTAAGTTTAATTTGATTTTTTAATTTTATAGGGTATTCCGGACTCTTATCATTAATACCATCAAATGACAACATTAATGCTTCTTGTTCAAAAGAAAAATTTAAAAGATTTTCTAAAATTTGTTGTAAACCTTTAATGTTCTCTTCATTAGAATCCATCTCCATTTGCATAAAATCATGTTTTAATCTTTTACTCAATTCCTCCATTCTTTTTGCAGCAGCCTTTTGTTTGTTCTTTGCTTTTTGTTTGGAGTCATTCAATCCACTTTCATTCTTTTGCAATTCTTTTTTTGCCTTTTCCATTTGCATCTCAATTAATTTTTGATCTGCTTTAGTATCCTGAATATCCATAGGATCTTTTAAGTTTTTATTTTGCTCATTTAAGTCCTTAAAATCTTTCTGAATAGAATCAAATTTTTGATTTAACTTCTCTTGCTCTTTTGAAGAATTATTTTCCTTGTCAGACAAATTGTTTTGTTCTTTAACCAAATTGTTTAGTTTTTCTACAATTTGTGCTGATTTTTTTTCTACATAAAATCGTTTGGTTAATTCTAAAATACGTTCCAAAGATCTTGTTTCCTGTTTGGTCTGTTCTGTTAATTTATCAATTTTATTTAATAAGTCTTCTTTCTTTAATTTTTCTGCCAACTCTTGCAGTTCTTTTAATAAATTCTGCTTTTTTTGTAACTCTTGTGCCTCCTCAATTCTTCTCTTAAGGTTCTCCTTTTTGTCCTTTATATCAGAGTTTTCATCTTCAGTTAAATCTTCTAAATTTTGCAATAACTTATCCGAATTATTCTTTAACATTACTTGATATTGTTCTTGTCTTTTTAAAAATTTATCCAATTGATTTTTATCATTCCAATCCGAAAAATTTTTGCTTTTAAGTTCTTTCGAAAAATTTTCTAAGTCTTTATTTAATTTTTCTGCTTTTTTTGTAACATTTTTAATGTCTTCAATATTCTGCTTTTGCTCCAATAAAATTTCATCTCTTATTTCTTGTTGCGTTTTATTATTATAATAAAATATTTGAGATTTAGTTTTTTTACTTCCATTTATACCATCATTATCAAATACTTCAAAATAAATTTCATAGGTATTCCCTTCATCCAATATCAACCCATCCGGAAACAAGTAAAAAAACTCATAAAAATCAGTTCTGGTAATTTGAATATTTGTTACATGAACCTTTTCATTTCTTACATTTTTTGCAATTACCTGAAGTTTTTTAAGTCCGTAATCATCACTTAGTTGACCAAGAAACTGAACCGGACCTCTACTTACTGAATCTATATTAGATTTAATAATAATATCCGGATATTGATCCCTTATAATTTTTAGTTGATAATTTAGTTTTTCGAACTTTTTTAAATTCTTATTGGAAGTGTTAATTTGATAGTTGGTATTTCTTTTAATTTTTTTAGAAATTTTAAACAGACCTGTTTTATCTTTTACCAAAGGGTCTCCAAAAGGATTTAGTTTATTCGTTTTATTTATAAAATGCATCCATTCCGTATTCTCTGATGATATTTTCCATGTAATATTCGTTCCTTCTGGTATGGTAGCATTACCTGTGTTTTTAACGGTTTCTTCTGTTTTTCCAATATACTCAGGATAGTTTAACAACATTTGAAAGTCAATAATTTTTGGTGCGGCAACAACTTCGATTGTATACAAATTTGAAACTACTTCATTTGCTTTTAAATAAAAATCTATCTGCTCACTTGGCATTTCAAACTCATAACTAAAAACACCTGAATTTTGTTTATTTAAATAATAATTTTCACCATTATAATTAACAGTAATATATTCTGGAATTACTTTACCCTCCGTAATTACTTGTAATAAATAGGATTCTCCTTCAATGGTTTTTAATTCTTTGTTTAATATTTTAAAACCAAATGGAGCCGGTGCAATATAAGCTATCTTGTGGTGTATAACCCTTTGTAAACTTTGGGTAAAAACTGTATTATTTCCCGTTAAAAAAGTAATCAGCCAAATAGCAATAGGAATACCTAAGTATTTAATATACTTAATGTTATATTTAAAATTAATTGCTTTAGTAAAAGGAATAGGTCGTAAATTCTTTGCCTTTTGTTCAATACTTGCTAATACCAATTCAGAGCTTTGATCAATTTCATTCAATTGTAAAATATTCAACAATTTGTCATCTATCTCTTTAAAGTGATCTCCAATTATAATCGATGCCTTGTGATGGCTGATACCATTTTGTAGACCAATTAATTTAAAAATTGGTATTAATATAAATTTGCTTAATAAACCTAGTTCAACCAAAACAAACAACCAAAATAATATCGTTCTAGAAAAAGGTTTTAACCAAAAAAAATATTCAATAAAAAGAATAATCATGAAATACAACAAGCCAAACGAAAGAAATAATATACCTCCTTTAATAATTTCATTGGTATAATATTTCTTAATGAATTTATGTAATTTTTGTTGTATGTTGTTAAAATTATCCAATAGAATTTTTTAAAAATTAAATTAATAACGATTTACTTTCCTATGCTTGTTTTAAAGTATAAAATTACAATTATTTAAATTCTCACACACTTATAACTTTGTCGTTTTTCTTATATCATTTATCAAGTTATTTTTGAAGCATATTTTTAACTAAAATAATAAAGAACCTCTTTCAAAAATATATTTTATTGTTTTCTTCGGACTTTGAATCGCCAACTTCTTTATTTTCGATTATCTTTGCAAGCAAAATTTTATTGCATGTCGAAATCTGTAAGAGTACGCTTTGCTCCAAGTCCAACAGGGCCATTACACATTGGTGGTGTTAGAACCGCGCTTTTTAATTATCTATTTGCTAAAAAACATGGCGGTACATTTATATTGCGAATTGAAGATACCGATCAAAACAGATATGTTGCAAATGCCGAGAAATATATTATGGATGCATTGCATTGGTGTGGAATTCCACCTGATGAAACTGTAGCAAAAAATGAAAAATTCGGACCTTACCGGCAATCCGAAAGAAAAGATACCTATAAAATACATATCAAAAAATTAATAGATTCTGGCAATGCATATTATGCCTTTGATACTACCGAAAAATTAAATTTTCATAGAAAGGATCACGAAGAAAAAGGCAAAACATTTATTTATAACCACCACAACCGTTTAAAATTGATTAATTCATTATCGCTTAGCACGGAAGATGTTCAAAAACGTTTAGACAATGGTGAAAAATACGTGGTTCGATTTAAAACACCAACAGATGAGGTCTTAAAAATGGAAGATATGATTCGCGGTGAAATTACAATAGATACCAATTTATTAGATGATAAAATTTTATTTAAATCTGATGGTATGCCAACTTACCATTTGGCTAATATTGTTGATGATCATTTGATGGAAATAAGTCATGTTATTCGTGGTGAAGAATGGCTACCTTCTATGGCATTACATGTTTTATTGTATAGAGCATTTGGTTGGGATATACCAGAGTTTGCACATTTACCCCTAATTTTAAAACCAACTGGTAAAGGAAAGCTAAGCAAACGTGATGGTGATAAGTTAGGCTTTCCTGTATTTCCTTTAGCTTATACCAATCAAGAAACTGGAGATATTTCACGTGGATATAAACAGGATGGTTATTTTAATGATGCTTTTATCAATATGCTTGCTTTTTTAGGGTGGAACCCTGGAACAGAACAAGAGATTTTCTCTTTAGAGGAATTAATTCAGGCGTTTGATATAAGCAAAGTTGGTAAATCTGGCACTAAATTTGATGTTGAAAAAACCAAGTGGTTCCAACACCAATATATGATTAAAAAATCAGATAAAGAATTGGCTGCCTTGTTTTTAGAAAAAGATTCCCACTTACGTGGGAATGACAAGGCGAGTAGTATTAATTATATTTCTCGGGTTATTGCATTAATTAAAGAACGCGCCACTTTTGTAACTGATTTTTGGGACTTAAGTAATTTCTTTTTTCAGGCTCCAACTGATTTTGATACAAAGGCTGTTAAAAAAAATTGGAAAGAAGGTACAAATACATTGATGCAAGAACTGATTGATGTATTAGAAAAGATTGATGATTTTGATACTCAAAACATTGAAAATACTGTAAAAGAATGGATTAGCTCTAAAGAAATAGGTTTTGGTAAAGTGATGCAGCCCTTGCGTTTGAGTTTGGTTGGTGTTTTAAAGGGACCTCATTTATTTGATATTATTTCTTTGATTGGTAAAGAGGAAACTATATCTAGAATACAATTTGCAATGCTAAAATTAAAGTAAAATTCTAAGGTTTTTTCTTTGGCTTAAACCCTTATTTTAACGGTTAGGCTTTGCTTCTGTTGTGGACTAAAATAACCAAAAAATATTACTATTAATTAATTTTTAAAATTAGCAATTAATTTACTAATCTATTGAACCCTAATTTAGTATAAGCATTATTGAAAACAGTTATACTGTTCAAATATTTTATTCAAAACCTTCTAAAAGCATTTCTAAATCTATTAAAGAAATATTCTTTTTTAAAATGACGCCTTTACCATCTAAAAGATAGTTTGTTGGAAAACTATTGATGCCTAAAGGAGAAACTTCCGACCCACTTTCATCTAAATAATTAATCCAAGGAATATTATTTTTCTCCATAACCTTATACCAATTATTAATATTTTTGGTAATATCAGTTGAAATACTTACTATTTTTAGTTTGTTTGGGTGATATTTGGTATATAGCTCCTTGAGTTTTGGAAATTGGGCAATACAAGGCCCACAATTACTAAACCAAAAATCCATTAAAATATAACTCGCTTTAGAATTATCTATAGGCTTAAAAACGAATTCCTTTAACTCCATATTTTTTAACTTTAATTCAGGAAAATAGCATCCTTTACATAAAACTTTTGCTTTTAACATTCTTTCTTCAAATATATTTGCAGCTTCCGTCTGTTTTATACTCGATGAAAGGTTTTTATATGCGCTTTCAAGTTCTTCGCTAAAACCATTATACATTTGAATTATTACAATCTTCCAAAAAGCAACATATGAATTCGGATATTCCTTAGTGAAATCTTTGAGAATTAAAATTGCTCTATTAGACATTTTTTTGCGAATAGCAATCATATGAGTTTCAATAGAATCTTTTGGAAAATTTGCATTTCTTATTTTGTTAAGTTCTAATTTAAACTCCTCAAAAACAGGTTTATTTCTTTCCTCTAAAATTAGTTTTTCCCTTGGTATTATAGAGTTTTCACAAATTATTATTGGTTTGGCTCCATGATATAAACTATCAATTATTATTTGTTGATCTTTGGGTTCTAAAATAAACCAACTTGTTCTCGTATTGTCAATATTTAAATAAAAAGGAAAGGGAATACTATTCTTTTTACTTATTCTAAATTCAAATTTTCCATTCACAGCGATAGCACTATCTTTTCTGAATTTATTAGAATAGTAAATTGTGTCAACTGTTTGAGTTAAATAGATTTTACCATTATAATTTTTAATTTCACCATTTATAACATAGAATTCAGAAGGTTGATTTCTCCTACAGGAAGTAATAAATAATAAGATTAATAAAAATAAAAAAAATTGGATTTCATAAACCTCTTTAAATTGCATACAACTTGTATTATAAATCTAATTTTACATTATAATTTTTTAAAATATAATCATAATCTTTTGATATAAAGTTTTCGGCACTAAACTCAATTTTTCGTTCATTACGCATTTTAATATGTTTTATTGAACGTAAAAAACGACGTAAATCTGTATGGTTAGAAATAATCAATCCAGGAACTTTAACAGATTTTCCTTCATTGTCTTTGGCAACCATCGAAAAATAAGAAGAATTACAATGTCTTATTAAGCCCGTTCTAATATTTTGTGATTCTACTTTAATACCAACCACCATTGAAGAATTTCCAACATAGTTTACTCTAGCTTTTAAGGTAACCAATTCACCTATCTCAATAGGGTTTAAAAAATCAACTCTATTTACAGAAGCTGTAACACAATAGTGTCCAGAAAATTTAGATGCAGATGCAAAAGCTGTTTTATCCATAAGTGATAATATAAATCCACCATGAATTTTACCACTAAAATTGGCATAAATTGGAAGCATCAACTCCGTTAAAACTATGGAAGAATCATCTGCAGATTTAAAGATATTTTGTTTCATTCTGTGTCTTTATATGTATCTCGACCTTTTATTTCTTCCACTTCTTTTACATAATATTTCGTGTCACCCAACCAAATAAAAGTTCCAAACCTTTCTATATAAGTCAATTTAACCCTTTTTCCTTGCAATTCTTTTAATTTATCTAAAACCTCTTTATCGCTTTTTTGTACAGAAAAATTAAATTGCTGCTCTTCAGATACACCTTGACTCAATCTTCCTTCCCAGGTTTTAAAAATTAAACCTCTTTTTGAAATTTTAACCAATTCACCTGCCCTATATCCTTCACTATAAGTAACAAAATAAATAAACGAAAAATATGCCACCAAAACAACTACGACAATACTTATGCTAATACCTAAGAATTTTTTCATTTGCTCAAATTTAAATTGTTAAATATAATACATTTATTTTCTATATAAAATGACTTATTTAATTTGTACTTTTATGAATTATTAACCCTTAAATACATTTTATGTTATCGTACATTCCAATTATATTAATTATTTTAATATTTCTTTTTTCAGGATTATTTATAGTAAAACAACAAACTTCAGTCATAGTAGAAAGATTTGGTAAATTTTTAAGTATTCGTCATGCCGGACTGCAATTTAAAATTCCATTTGTAGATAGAGTTGCGGGTAGAATTAGTTTAAAAATTCAACAATTAGATGTTATTGTTGAAACAAAAACGAAAGATGATGTATTTGTACATTTAAAAATTTCTGTACAATTTTTAGTACAAAAAAACCATGTTTATGATGCTTTTTATAAACTTCAAAATCCTCAAGAACAGATTACTGCATTTATTTTTGATGTTGTTCGCGCTGAAGTGCCAAAAATGATATTGGATGATGTTTTTATAAAAAAAAATGAAATTGCTTTGGCTATTAAACGAGATTTAAAAGAAGCTATGTTGAATTATGGGTATGACATAATAAAAGCCTTAGTAACGGACATAGACCCAGATGAAAATGTAAAAATAGCCATGAATAGAATTAACGCTTCCGAACGTGAAAAGGTGGCGGCACAATTTGAAGGGGATGCACAACGAATTTTAATTGTTGAACGCGCTAAAGCGGAAGCCGAAAGTAAACGACTGCAAGGAAAAGGCATCGCCGATCAAAGAAGAGAAATTGCACGTGGATTAGAAGAAAGTGTTGAAACCTTGAACAACGCTGGTATTAATCCACAAGAAGCATCTGCCTTAATAGTTATCACACAACATTATGATACTTTACAGTCTATAGGTTCAGAATCAGGTAGTAATTTGATTTTGTTACCAAATAACCCTATGGCAGCGAGTAATATGTTAAATGATATGACGGCTTCTTTATTGGCAGCCAATAAGATTACCGAAACAGCAAATGCAAATAAGAATAAACCAAAAAAACCTCGTAATTAATTACGAGGTTTGCTATTATTTAGTCAAAAGTTTGAACTACTTTTTATTCTCTTTTTCTTTGTCTTCTTTATCCTCGTCCTCAGAGGCTGTAGCATTTTTAAATTCTTTAATACCAGTACCTAAGCCCTTCATTAATTCTGGTAATTTTTTACCGCCAAATAGTAAAAGAATAGCCAAACCAATTATAATCCATTGCCATGGACCAACAAAACCTAAAAATATTGTTTGTAAAATCATCGATAATTATTTTAGCAAATTTAATACATTAATTTTAATTCCTTAATTTTTAAATCTTAAATTTTTACATATCCACCTAAAGTTTCTTTCTTTTTAACTTCTTCAGGGTTTCCTTTTACGGTAATCATAGCTCCTAAATTAGCATTAGCATCCACTAATTTTGAAGCTTTAATTGCAGCTATTGCCCCTGTTGATGCTGATATATTTGTATATTCAGTTTCTAAATTTTTAGCCTCATAAATACCGCCTGTATTGACTTTTACAGTTTGATTTTTTGCAAAGCCTTCCAAATCAATTTGCCCTCCAGAAACTACTTTTATTTCTAAATAACTAGTATTAATATGCAATTCTATTTTACCCGCTTCTTGCGATTTTAATACTAATTTTTCTTGTTTTACTAACGCTTCAGCACTTACTAATGCTCCTTCATTAACATCAATAATATCAATATCATTGTTATAAAAAATAGATACTTTTGCTTGATCTGCAGAAAAGGACTCTAAAACCTTCATTGTAATCTTTAATACTCCGTTTACATTTTTTACTATTACTTCTTTTGATTTTTCACCTTCTATTGTAACTTTAGGTATATCTGATTTAATCAATACAACTCTTAATCCTCTATATACTTTCAATTCATTAAAATCTCCTAAATTTTTAGTTATTTTTTCTTGACCAAAAATTAAATTTGAAATTAAAAATAAAACTATTAATCCTTTTTTCATCATTACTTGTTTATAAAATTATTCTATTAAATTAAAATCTAAATGCTTGCGTTCAAGGTCGGTATTCTTTACAATAACCATCACTTCACCACCCAATTGATACATGTTTTTAGTTTCTTGACCAACCAAGGCATATTGTTTTTCGTCAAAGATATAATAATCGCTTCGAATATCTTTAATTCTAACCATTCCTTCACATTTGTTTTCTATTATTTCTACATAAATACCCCATTCCGTAACTCCAGTAATAACGCCTTTAAACTCTTGATCTTTATGATCTTGCATATATTTAACCTGCATGTATTTAATAGAGTCTCTTTCTGCTTTAGTTGCCATAAATTCTCTCTCACTTGCATGTTTACATTTATCTTCATAGATTTCAGCTTTTGGTGATTTTCCACCGTCTAAATAATGCTGTAATAAGCGATGTACCATTACATCTGGATATCGACGGATAGGAGAGGTAAAGTGGGTATAATAATCAAAAGCTAAGCCATAATGACCTATATTATTTGTAGTATAAATGGCTTTACTCATAGTACGGATAGTTAAAGTTGCCACCATATTCGATTCGGCTTTACCGTGAACATCCGCCAATAATTTATTCAATGAATCGGTAGTATGCTTCTTAGTATCTGTATTAATTTTATATCCAAATTTAGCTATTATCCCTTGCAACGCAGCTAATTTATCAATATTTGGTTCGTCGTGAATCCGGTAAACAAAAGTTTTTTCTTTATTATTTTCTTTCTTTTTACCAATAAACTCCGCAACTTTTTTATTAGCTAATAACATAAACTCTTCAATTAATTTATTAGCATCTTTAGATTCTTTAATATATACGCCTACAGGATTTGATTTCTCATCTAGCTTAAATTTAACCTCAGTTTTATCAAAAGAAAGAGCTCCTTGTTGCATACGTCGTTTACGTATTTTTTTTGCTAATTCATCTAATTTTAAAATTGCAATATTTATATTATTATCAACATCATTTTGAGGGTTTTCAATGATAACTTGTGCGTCTTCATAAGAAAATCTTTTGTCAGAATAAATTACAGTTCTACCAAACCATTGGTTTAATACATAACCTTTATTATCCATTTCAAAAACGACAGAAAAAGTTAATTTTTCTTCATTAGGACGTAAGGAACACACATTATTCGATAATATTTCTGGTAACATAGGTACTACTCTATCAACCAAGTATACCGATGTTGCTCTTTGATATGCTTCATCTTCTAAAATGGTGTTTTCTTGTACATAATGAGATACATCTGCAATATGAACACCAATTTCATAATTACCGTTTTTCAATATTTTAAAAGATAAAGCATCATCAAAATCTTTAGCATCTTTCGGATCTATAGTAAAGGTTAAATCATTACGCATATCTCTGCGTTTGGCAATTTCTTTATCCGATATTGTAATAGGAATTTTTGAAGCATAATTTTCAACTTCATCAGGAAACTTATAAGGTAAACCATACTCCAATAAAATAGAATGCATTTCTGTATTATGGTCACCAGGTTTTCCCAATACCTCAATAATTTTACCAAACGGATTTTTTGAATTACTAGGCCAATCTGTAATTTTAGCTAATACTTTGTCTCCATCTTGGGCATTATTTAATTTACTTTCTGAAATAAATATATCGCTGTACATTTTAAAGTCATCTGGAAGTACAAATCCGAAATTTTTATTCATTTGCAAAACGCCAACAAATTCAGTTTTTGACCTTTCTAAAATTTCAACTATATCTCCTTCTTGTTTTTTATTTTTCTTTCTTTTATATACATAAACTTTAACCAAATCATTATTCAAAGCATGGTTTAAATTTCTTGCTGGAATATAAATATCATGTTCTAATTCTTCACAAACAACATATCCATTTCCATTTGAAGTAACATCTACAATTCCTTTAAAATAATGACTTTCTTCTTTAATTATATATTTACCTCTAGATACTTCTTCTATTCTTTCATGTAACTTTAGATCATTTAATTTCTGAATTATTTGGTTCCTTCCATTAGCATCATCAATATTTAATTTACTTGCTATTTGTTTATAATTCAGTATTTTATTTGAATCATTATTAAAAACCTCTAAAATATTTCTATTTAAATTTTTAATAACATTTCCTTTCTTTTTATAAATACTTTTCTTTCTTTTTGACATTTAATTTAATTATGTCGATAAAAGTACTCATAATAATCATACAGTTATTATTATTTTAATGTTAAGAACAAATTGTAATTTGCTAAATAAATATTTTAAAATGTATAAAACTTGGTTTACAATAGTTAATACTGTAATTGGAAATGGTAAGCGTTTATTAAAAATGTTAAAATTTAACATTTTTGTAACATATTTAAATATGTTACGTCTGTTGTATATATGTTTAAGATGAAACCACTTTATATAATAATACTTCTTTGTTTTACAATTTTTGTTTTGGGT
>CAYPHN010000035.1:0-17672 GCA_964410265.1 uncultured Flavobacteriaceae bacterium
TAAAGGTGAGGGAATGTTTTATTCAAAACCTACAAAAGCGTATGGAATGCATTTAGATGATAAAAGACTACAACCTGTTTTAAAAAGAAGTGGTGAATTGGGTATGCCAATTAATGTTCATGTGGCAGATCCCTATTGGATGTATGAACCTATTGATGAACACAATGATGGACTTATGAATGCCGCTAAGTGGAAAATTGATACTTCTAAAAAAAATATACTTTTACATGCAGGCTTAATTAAATCATTAGAAAATGCGGTTAAACAAAATCCTGAAACTACTTTTATTGCCTGTCATTTTGCCAACTGTAGTCATGATTTAAGTATTTTAGGAAAGCTTTTAGATGCTAATGATAACCTTTTTGCAGATATTTCTGCTAGGTATGGAGAAACTGCACCAGTACCGAGATATACCAAAGCTTTTTACGAAAAATATCAAGATAAATTATTATACGGAACAGATATGGGGCTTAATTCGTCCATGTACCAATCCACATTTCGAATTTTAGAAACGGAAGATGAACATTTCTACATAAGAGAGCTATTTAGCTATCATTGGCCTTTACATGGCTTTGGTTTAAGTGATTCTATACTAAAAAAATTATACTATGAAAATGCTAATAAAATCATTAAGTAAACAGTCGTTTGTAAAGACATTTATGCTAATTATCCTTTCTTTTGTTTTAATAACATCATGTAATACAGGCGATAACAATAGGTCTGTGGTTAAAATTGACCATGGTAATTTAGTTTTTGAGGTAAATGAACAGCTACAAACAAAGTTTACACCCACGCTTCTTGATACAAAATTGGTTATGGAAGCTTTCCAGTCATCTGAAAGGCTTATTATCGAGAATGTTGTAATTAATGATTTTAAGTTTGAAAAAGTTACGAAAAGTAAATTGAGCGGAGACTTGTCTGGCAAACAATGGATTGTGGAGGGCACATACAAAAAAGAAGGTTTGGAAATCACCAAAGCACTTACTTTGAGCGTGTATGATGATTTTCCCAATCTTATTTCAACAAAGGTAACCTATACCAATACATCAGAAAATGATTTATTTATCAATTCATGGCTAAATAATGGCTATGTGATTTCCTCACAAGGAGATGAGCCTCTTTTTTGGGCATTTCAGGGAAGCTCCTCTTCAGATCGTAGCGATTGGATAAGACCTTTGGAAGGCGGATACTATCAAAAAAATTTTATGGGAATGAATAGCACCGATGCCGGAGGAGGAATTCCTGTAACATCTGTGTGGAGGAAAGACATTAATATTGCCGTAGGTCATTTAGCGCTTGCTCCTAAAAGAGTAAATCTACCAACCGAAATACCAGACAAAGATAACAATGTAATAATTGGAGTTTCTAAAGATTTTGAAGAGCGCACTTTATTAAAATCAAATGATAGTATTACTACTTTAGAAACTTTTGTTGCTGTCTCAAAAGGAGATTATTTTAATAACCTTTCGAAATACTCTAGGTTGATGCAAGCAAAAGGAATAACTATTGCAGAAGCAGAAGATGCAGCTTTCGAACCAATATGGTGTGCTTGGGGATACGAACGTCAATTCACATTAAATGAAATTATAGGCACGTTGCCAAAAGTCAAAGAGTTGGGTATCAAATGGGCAGTCTTAGATGATGGTTTTCAAATAGCAGAAGGTGATTGGAATACTAATCCTGTAAAATTTCCAATGGGAAATATTGAAATGAAAAATTTGGTAGAAAAAATTCATTCCTATGGTCTAAAGGCAAAGATTTGGTGGACACCTATGGCGGCCGATCCTCATAGTAAAATATTGATGGAAAATCCAGAGATGAGAATTCATAAAAAGAACAGAGCGCCACAATTTATTACCTGGTGGGATGCCTATTACCTTTCGCCTACCAATAAAAAAACAATTGAACACACTAAAGAAACAGTTCGTTTGTTTATGGAAGAATGGGGTTTTGATGGATTGAAAATGGACGGGCAGCACATGAATGCAGCAGCTCCAGACTTTAGTTTGGAAAACCCAGAAAGCGCACCTGAATCAGTACCCGAATTCTTCCAGATGATCTACGATGAAGCAAGAAAAATAAATCCGCATGCGGTTATAGAAAACTGCCCATGTGGTATGTGTATGTCTTATTTCAATATGGCATCTATGAATCAGGCTGTTTCTTCAGACCCCTTATCCAGTTGGCAGATTCGCCATAAAGGCAAGACTTACAAAGCCCTTGTGCCTAATACGGCTTATTATGGAGACCATGTGGAATTGAGTGATAATGCAAATGACTTTGCCAGTTCTTTTGGTGTAGGAGCGGTTTTAGGAACAAAGTTTACCTGGTCAAAAGATAATCTCAATGCGTCGGGTAAATTTTTACTTACACCTGAAAAAGAAGAAGTATGGAAAAAATGGTTCTCTCTTTATAACGAAAAAATGCTTTCCAAAGAAGGGTATTTGGGTGATTTATATGACATTGGTTATGATAAACCCGAAACACATGTAATTAAGAAACAAGATGTTCTTTACTATGCATTTTATGCCGAGATGTGGTCAATGAAAGATTCTATAGAATTACGAGGGTTGGAGAAAGAGATGAAATATTCAGTATATGACTATGCTGAAAATAGGCAATTGGGTAGTGTGAACGGCAATAACCCATTTATCAATGTTGAATTTAGAGATTATTTATTGATACAGGTAGAACAAGAGTAGTTAAAGATTATATAATTCTCCTGCTCCGAGGCACTTGATAAGAGACTCTGAGTATATATTAACTGTTAACTATTAAACTATAAATATTATGATAGAAAAAACGAGAAGAGATTTTATTAAAAAGACAACGACAGCCTCTTTAGCTGTATCTATTGGCGGTGTGCTTCCTGCATTTAGCGCGAAAAGTTACAATCGGATAATTGGCGCAAATGAAAAAATAAAAGTGTCTGTGATGGGTGTAAACTCCAGAGGAAATGCACTCGCAAATAATTTTGCAAATCAGAAATTTTGCGATGTTATCCACATTTGTGATGTTGATAGTAGAGCGATTTTATCATGCCAAAAGCAGGTTGATGCGAAGCAGGATGTAAAAACAAAAGGTTTTCGAGACTTTCGTGAATCTTTGGAAGATAAAGACGTTGATGCCATGGTAATTGCTACACCAGATCATTGGCATGCTCCTGCTGCGTTGATTTCTATGCAAGCAGGGAAGCACGTTTATCTCGAAAAACCCTGTAGTCACAATCCCAACGAAGGAGAAATCCTGATACAAGCTGTATCCAAATACGATAGAGTAGTGCAAATGGGTAATCAACGCAGATCATTCCCTAATATCGTTCAGGGTATGCAAGAATTGAAAAATGGAATAATCGGACGAGCCTATTTTGGCAAAGGATGGTATGCCAATAACCGTGGTCCGATTGGAATTGGGAAAGAGGTTGCTGTGCCCGAATGGCTTGATTGGGATCTTTGGCAAGGACCAGCCCCAAGAAAAGAATATAAAGACAATATCGTGCATTACAACTGGCACTGGCGCTGGCACTGGGGTACAGGCGAAGCGCTGAATAACGGTACACATATGATTGATTTGTTGCGCTGGGGGCTTGATGTAGGGTATCCTGTAAAAATTAGCTCTAATGGAGGAAGATATAGATATAAAGATGATTGGGAAACACCAGATACACAGGTTATCAGTATTGACTTCAAAGAAGGCGTTTCCATGAGTTGGCAAGGCTTGAGCTGCAACGGAATAAAAACCATGGGAAGCGGCGCTGGAGCGATGATTTATGGAGAAGAAGGAAGTGTGTTGTTTGCTGGAGGAGATAGCTATACCGTTTTAGACCTTAAAGGTAATATTGTGAAAGAGATAAAAGAAGGGCAAGAAACAGATACAGGAAACCTGGTTAGTCCATTTGCAAAACTTGATGGTATTCATATTGAAAATTTCTTCGATGGAATCCGTAATGGCAGCGATAAGCTTACTGCCGGTATTGAGTCGGGACATAAAAGCACCTTACTCGTACAACTCGGCAATATTGCACAACGAGTTGGGCACTCTCTAGAAATTGATCCGACAAACGGACATATTATTAAAGACAAAGCGGCCTCTAATTTCTGGTCAAGGAGCTATGAAAAAGGCTGGGAGATGAAATTATGAATAAATTGACAATTATTATTTAATCACATGAAACGAGCATACCAAATTTTGACACATTAAGGAAATAGCCAGCACCCAACTTGATTGGGTGACTAACCCGCCTCCTAGCGTGGCAGGTAGCGAACCTGCCTGCGACAGGCAGCATGTGTCACCTATAAAGATTAAAATTTAGAAACATGAAATCAAGAAGATCATTTATAAAAACCGTGAGTACAGGAGCTGCCTTATCTTCCATTGCGCTGTCTCCTATAAGCGCATTTGCTTCACAGATGTTGTCGGAAGTTGATAAAAGCAAGATTCGAATTGGTATCATCGGAGCGGAAAATTCGCATACCATCGGATTTGGTAAAATATTTAATATAGACAAGAAGTTTCCGGGGGTAAAAGTGCTTTATGTCTGGGGAGAAACGGATGAGTTTGCCCGAAATGCTGCAGAAAAAGGAAATATTCCCAATATTGTGAAAGATCCCACTGAGATGCTAGGCAAGATAGATGCCTTGATCGTTGATCATCGCCATGCGAAATATCACCTCGAAGCTGCCATGCCCTTTATCAAAGCAGGTATTCCAACTTTTATCGACAAGCCATTTTGTTACAGGCTTGATAAGGGAAAAGAATTTTTGGCTATGGCTGAGAAGTATGGGACACCTGTGACTTCGTATAGTTCTATCGCACACAGTAATGCTACCATTGATATAAAAAATCAGGTCGCATCCATGGGCTATATTAGTCAGGTTGTGCGATACGGTCCGGTGAAGCTAGATTCAAAATATGGAGGCATTTTTTTTTACGGCGTACATATTTTGCAGCCATTAATGGATGTTTTTGGAGAAGATATTGAACGGGTAAGAGTGACAAGAGATGGACTAAAGGGCAGTGCAAGCCTAGTTTTTAAAAGCGGGCTATATGCTACGCTTGTCTTTAAAAATGTATCCTCTGGTTGGGAAACTTTTGTGGAGACAAGAGATAGACTTGTTGAGCTCAAGCCTCGAGTGGAAGAGCCTAACCCCGGAAGAAATTATGTGGATATGGTGGAGATGTTCCGAAAAGGAAAAGAACCTCGCAGTCATAAAAGCATTTTAAATGGCGTGGCAGTACTTGAAGCATTAGAAAAATCTGTCGATAGCGGGCAATGGGAAAATGTGAGAATTTAAACTAAATTAAACTAATTATGAAAAAACTATTCATTTTAACAATTTCATTCATTTTTTATTATAGTGTTGCATATGCCGATATCAGGCTGCCAGCTATATTTGGTGACAATATGATTCTTCAGCGCGATATGAATATACCAATTTGGGGATGGGGTGATCCAGGAGAAAAAGTTGTCGTGCATTTAGGTAGTCATAAAGCAAAAACCAAGACAGGACCTGATGGGAAGTGGAAATTATTTCTTGATCCATTAGAAAGTGGCGGCCCATATCAACTTACGGTTTTTGGTAAAAATAAAATTGTGATTAAGAATGTATTGATAGGAGAGGTTTGGATCTGTTCTGGTCAATCAAATATGGCAATGACTGTAGGAGCCAGTTTTAATGCCAAAGAGGAAATAGCTTCTGCCAATAACCCCAATATTCGATTTTTTCAAGTGAAGCGCGCCAAAACGGAACAGCCATTGAGCGATGTTTTTGACGACCCAGCTTTTAGCGACACACTTGTTAATAAATGGGTAAGTTGTGATTCTACCACAATAGGTGGCTTAACTGCTGTTGGGTACTATTTTATTAAGGAAATTTATAAAGAATTAAATGTACCAGTAGCAATAATTAGTGCGTCATGGGGAGGAACTTCTGCGGAAGCATGGACACCACTGGATGCTCTAGCAAATGACAAAGATATTAATACTATTCTTAACGATTGGCCCGATTACGTAAATAAAGGGAAATGGATTCAGAAAATTTATTCAGATCACTTAAAGCAAGTAGAGGTGGCCAAAGCACAGAAAAAAGAAAAACCAGTGTATTTTAACCAACCTTCAGTTTTGTTCAATGGTATGATTGCACCAATTATTCCTTATGGTATACGTGGCGTAACTTGGTATCAAGGTGAAGCAAATGTATTTCGTGCCCACCAATATGGTAGCCTGTTTCCCGTCATGATTGATTCTTGGAGAAATAAATGGAATCAAGGTGATTTCCCATTTCTCTTTGTACAATTGGCTAACTATACGAAACCAGCTGATAAACCTAAAGATGCCAATTGGGCCGAGTTAAGAGAGGCACAAACGTTAACACTAAAAAAATCGCCAAATACTGGTATGGCTGTTATAATTGATATTGGCGAAGCAAATGATATTCACCCAAAAAACAAACAGGATGTTGGTAAGCGATTGGCTTTATCTGCATTAAAAATAGCATATAAAAAAAACATAGTCTATTCCGGACCAATGTATGCATCTATTGAAATTGATAAGCATGAAGTTAGTGTTAAATTTAACGAAACAGGAGAAGGGTTAATGGTTAAAAACAGATACGGTTATGTGAATGGTTTTGCTTTGGCTGGAGCCGATAAAGTATTTTATTGGGCTAAAGCTTATATCAAAAATAAGAATACTATTATGGTAACCTGTGATGAGGTATCTGCCCCAGAGTTTGTGCGTTACAATTGGTCTAATAACCCAGGCGATATGAATTTATACAATAAAGAAGGCTTACCAGCCGTATCCTTTCGAACTGATAAATGGGACAATTAGTTAGAAATAAAGCCATAAAATACTTAATAGTTCAATATCATTTTTATCTCAAAATAATTGAAATAAGTTTAAATTATAAAACTAATAAATAAGTCATGAAAAAAATTATATTTATATGCTCTGTAATGGTTGTGATTAGCTATGCATGTGCCGAAAAAGAATATCAAACTATTGATATGGATAACCCTGTTTTTAAGAAAAATACGGCATTTTTATCTTCAGAAAACTTAACCTCTCCTAAGTTTCAACATCTTAAGGATAAGTATCAATTAGATACCATTTTTCATGGTGAAAAAGATGAGTTTACAAGAGTTCTATTGTTGAGAGATTGGATTAGATCAGTGATTGAGATAGATGACAATGGAGACCCATACCCTGGAAGAGGTTATGTAGAAGGTATTTTAGATGCAGCGATTGAAGGAACGGGATTTCACTGTGGTCATTATATGAAGGTGCAGAACGGTATTATGAATGCTTATGGTTATGTAACAAGAACTATTGGTGCCGGGCCTGGTGTAGAAGGAGTTGCCGATGGTCACCATGGCATTAATGAAATATGGCTGAATACATACAATAAATGGGTTCTATCAGATGCTAAGTATAACCATCACTTTGAAAAAGATGGTATCCCATTGTCCGCATTAGAAATACGAGATGAATACCTTAAAAACAAAGCTGCCGATATTGTTATGGTAAAGGGTATTGACCGTATACCAACAGAATTTGATGAAACCTTGGGTAGGAGCAAAGAAAGTTTTGCGCGTACTTACACATGGATTGAATACCATACCAACAACAATATGTTTACGGTTTGGCCAAAATTCGAAACTTTATTAACAATGTATGAAGATGATTATTTTAAAAATAATATATGGATATGGGGTAACAAACCGCATTGGGCTTATGAAAAACCAGAGTTTATGATTCTTGAGCCAAATCGTGATGCTATTGAATGGACACCAAACACCATAAAATCGGAAGTAAACATTGAAGGGCATGTTGCACATATTAAATTGATATCCGATACTCCGAATTTAAAAGAATACCAAATGAAGGAAACATCTTCTGGTGATTGGCAAAAAATTGAAAGTAACCTTGATTTAGACTTAACTAATGACACCCATGAATTTGTATTTAGAACTGTAAATCTAGCCAATGTTTTTGGACCAGAACACCATATAAAAATTGAAGTTTATAACTAAATTTTAATCAGGTATTTAATAAGTGAATAATCAAATTAATACAAAATTTTAGCTAAAATAAAATAATATCTTATGAAAAATATATATTTATATAGTTTAACCTTACTGCTATCTATTATATCGTTTTCTTGTAAAGAAGAAAAAGAAGATAAATTAAAGAAAATAATTAAAGTAGAAGAAATTATTTCTGTCGAAGGGAAAATAATAATGGCAGTCTTTGCGCATCCAGATGACGAGTTAAGTGTAGGTCCTATATTATCTAAATACGCAAGAGAAGGCGCAAAGGTACATTTGGTTACCGTAACAGATGGCAGGTATGGAACAGGTCAAACTAATTTGAAACCAGGCAAAGAACTCGTAGAACTGAGGGTTAAGGAAATTAATCGATCGGCTTCATTCTTGGGGATTGAAAAACCTATTTTATTAGGGTATCATGATCAGTTAAAACTAAAAGAAGGCTATTTTGGTCATGTACCATATATGCAAGACTTGATGAGAGATTTAGATAGTCTAATGACAAAAATCAAGCCAGATGTGATCATTACATGGGGGCCTGACGGAGGTTCTAATCACATGGATCATCGGATAGTTGGTGCGTCAATCTCACAGGTTTACCTGAGTAAGATTTGGGAAAAAACTAAATCTTTTTATTACGTAGCGACTCCTTCTTCTCACATTATTAATAAAGATGAAACATTACTTAGAGGGGTTGATGATTCTTTTTTAACAATGCAAATACCATTTACTGAAAAAGATAGGGAAAATACCATTAAAGCATTAAATAGCTATAAAACGCAGTTCTCTCCAGAAGTCATGAGTAAAAGAGCAGAAGAGCTGAGAAACAGTAGTCAAACAGTTTACTTGAGACCTTTAGTAAGAGCAACAAATAATTATAACAACCTATTTCAAGTTGATAAATAGTATTGGAGTTGAACTAAAAGTTTAAAGAGGTAATGAGTAAGTCAAATAAGACTTAATTAAATCGTAGTCATGAAAAAATATTATAAATTAATCAAAGATATTCATTTACACACGGGTCTGTTTATTAGTCCATTTATTATCATATTTTCTGTGAGTGCACTTGTACTGAACCATAGCTTTATTGATTGGCAGGAGGATTGGCAAAAATGGACCTTTTCGGTCAATGATACAGTCGATAGAACAATCAAGTTTAATTCTCCAGATACGAGTTTAACAAAACTTGAATATGCAAAAGATATTTTGAAACAGTTGGAAATAGAAGGAGAGATATCCAACATTATTGGAGATTCACTCCATATGTACATCCCTGTGACCAAACCGGGGCATAGGATCTCAATTAAAGCAGATCTGGTCTTGGGTACGGCATCTATTCATAGTGAAAGGACTAGTTTTTGGAATAAATTGATATGGTTCCATACAATGCCGGGTCCCCACATGGCCAATATCCGTGGCAATTGGGCTTTAACCAAACTTTGGGGCTCCTTTGTTGATTTCTCTGTTATCTGTCTTTTTTTCTCAAGTATCACAGGAGTCATTCTTTGGTACTTCTACAAAAATGAAAGGAAAATAGGAATTATTGCATTAGCAATTGGGCTATTTTCAATGGTATCACTTATTATTGGTCTTATAATTTAATTTACTGAAGATGAACCGTACTCATAAAAATAAAAAAATAAAAAAATGGAATCGTAAAATTCATATATACCTTGGCTTGTTCTTGCTCCTATTTATATGGTTGTTTGGGCTTAGTGGCATGTTGCTTAACAACCATTGGGATTTTGCTAATTCATGGGAGAAAAGAAAAGTGATCAGCTATGATAAAATAATTGAGATAAGCAAAGAGAGGGATAAACACATTCTGGTAGGTGAGATCATGGACAAACTAAGTATGGGTGGTAGTATTTATAATCTGAGGTATTCAAGCGACTCTGTCAGATTGGAGTTCATTGCTGCTAAACCAGGAAATCGATATGAAGTTAAAGCCGACCTAAGTGACGGGAAAATAGCAGTCAAAGAAACAATACTTGATGGATGGGATGCAATGCGATCAATGCATAAACTGCGCAACCCGATGCCTAACGAAGAGGGTGAAAGATACCAACCTGTTTGGGCTTTCATTTGGAGTATCTCAATGGATATTGTATCAGTAGGTTTAATTATAATTTGTTTAGGTGGGTGGTACTTATGGCTTCAAGCCGATAGAAAAAGGATTTACCTAGGGCTAATTTCAATTACCGGAGGGTTTATTTTATGTGTGTACATCTTATTTTATTAAAATGGTTGAATACGCGCGAAATTGATTTTCGCACCAGTAATTTAGATATTGTATTTAACTCTGAATATTTTTTAAAATTGGAGTAGAATTACGTTTTATTTAAAACGAATTAATTTAAAAATATAGACTTACATTATGAAAGCAATGACATTATTTTTTTTAGTAATATCTGGTTGCATGTCAATTATTTCAACAGACGTTTTTGCCCAAAAAACTATTTATGTAAGACCAATTGAAATAGATGATGTATTAACAAATCCAGGAATTGGTTTTATGACCTTTCAGCATTTTAACGGTGATGACTTGAAGGGAATTGGCTGGTTGGAAGGATCGTCAATTGAAAAATACAAAAACGTTGACGGTAAGTTTGAAAACAAAGATTACCCGAAGGCCTCCATTACCTATTTTCGGGTTAACTGGGAATTTATGGAGGCTGAAATGCACCAATATAACTGGGAGATGATCGACAAGGCGCATGAGAAAAATCAGACTCTTCTGCTTCGCATTGTTCCTTATAGCGAAGATTCGGACAAGGATGTCCCAGCATGGTATCGTGCAATGGTTGGAGATAAAAATGAATGGCTACCAAAAGGAGAAGGGTGGCGTGTCGATGCCGAAGATTCGAGATATGCGCAATACTTTGGGAAAATGATATCAGCGTTGGGAAAACGGTATGACGGGCATCCTAGCCTAGAAGCTGTTGACCTCTCTATTGTAGGTTTTTGGGGAGAAGGTAGGGGTTCTGACATACTCACCGAAAAAACCAGAACAGCACTTGTTAATGCTTATACCGACAATTTTAAGGAGACACCGCTTATTATGCTTTTGACAGATGAAAAAACAAATAAATATGGTTTATCTCAGGCCAATGTAGGTTGGCGAGTAGATTGTATAGGTGACCTGGGTTTTTGGGCAGAAGACCAAGGTGGTTGGACACATATGTACCGATTTTACCCTTGGGGGATTTCAAATTTTGGAATGAAAGATGCATGGAAAACTGCCCCAGTAAGTCTTGAGATTTGTGGGACATTTAAAAATTGGAAACAGAATCAAGGATATACAGCAAAAGATGTTGACTATATCATTAATGAAACTTTAAAGTGGCATATATCATCTTTCAATGCCAAATCTTCGGGTGTACCATCTGAATGGCAACCACAAATAGATCGATGGTTGAAAAAAATGGGGTATCGTTTTGTGTTGCGCAATTTTTCATTTCCAGAATTTGTAAAGTCAAATGAAAAGCTATCTTTTAAATCGTGGTGGGAGAATAAAGGCGAGCACCATGCTACAAAAAGTATTTGTTGGCCATTCGGCTTAAAAATGATAATAACACCCAAGTTATGCTCACCGATGCTGACATCAACAGCTGGCTTCCTGGTGATAATATTTATGATGATTCGGTGTTTTTACCTACTGATATGCCAAGTGGAGACTATGAATTACAAGTTGGTATTGTAGACAGACAATCACACAAACCTATAATAAAATTAGCTATTAAGGGAAGAGATGAAGAAGGATGGTATACAATTGGAAATATTGAAATTAAAAATAATTAATCTAAAAACATTGACTATGCGACATTTAAACATTTTATTCTTATCGATTACTTTCTTATTTTTTAACAGCTGCCAAAACGAAACAAGGAAAAGTGAGTATGACTTAGTTGTTTATGGAGGTTCATCAGCAGGTATAGCAGCTGCAGTTCAAGCTAAAAGAATGGGAAAAACGGTTATTTTAATTGAACAAAGCACTAGAATTGGTGGGCTAACCACTGGAGGTCTTGGTCAAACAGATATTGGTAATAAGGCAGCAATAGGCGGGATATCTCGTGAATTTTATGAAGGGATTAAAACATATTATGATAATCCAGAAAATTGGAAATGGCAAAAAAAAGAAAATTATTTGGATGGTGGTCAAACCAGAACTAATAAGGAAGAAAGTTCTATGTGGACGTTTGAACCCTCAGCAGCTCTTAGCGTTTATGAAGATTTTATAAGAAAAGAAAATATAGAATTAGTGCTAAACAAAAAGCTAGACAGAGAAAAAGGCGTAACTAAAAATGATGGTAAAATCACTTCTATCAAAATGTTATCAGGGGAAGTATATTATGGAAAAATGTTTATTGATGCGACTTATGAAGGCGACTTGATGGCTGTTGCAGGTGTTAGCTATACATTAGGTAGAGAGGCTAATAATAAGTATAAAGAAACTATGAATGGCGTAAATACTAAACTAGTAGATACAACCATGACTGGTCTTTTGGCTTATAATGTAATAAATCATAATTTTGTAGATGGGGTAGACCCATACATTATAAAAGGAGATTCTACCAGCGGCTTGTTACCAAATATCAATCCAAAAGGGCCAGGTAAAGAAGGTGCAGGCGATAAGTATGTACAAGCTTATTGTTTTAGAATGTGCCTAACAGATCATCCGGAAAATAGAATTCTCTTTAAAAAGCCAAAAAACTATAATGAATTGGATTTTGAGCTTCTCTTGCGAAATTACGAAGCAGGAGAGGCAGGATTTCCATGGATTAACTCTAAGATGCCCAACCGAAAAACAGATACGAATAATCGCACAGGTTTCTCGACAGATTTTATTGGGCAAAATTATGATTACCCGGAAGCCACTTATGAAGAAAGGGAACGAATTATAGAAAGACACAGGCAATATCAAAAAGGGTTGATGTGGACATTGGCCTATCACCCTCGAATGCCAGAACACATTAGAGAAGTAGTATCAAAATGGGGAACAAGCAAAGATGAGTTTGAAAATAAAGATGGGTGGCAGCAACAATTATACATTCGAGAGGCCAGAAGAATGGTTGGAGAATATGTCATGACTCAATATAATTGTGAAGGGATAGAAGTAGTTGAGGATGTGGTTGGTATGGCTGCCTATGGTATGGATTCGCATAATATTCAACGGTATGTAAATGCTGATGGATATGTAAAAAATGAAGGAAATATAGAGGCGCATGTAAAAAACCCCTACCCTATAAGTTACAGATCTTTAATCCCTAAAAAAGAAGAATGTACAAATCTCCTCGTACCTGTTTGCCTTAGCGCTACCCACATCGCTTTTGGCTCCATTCGAATGGAACCTGTATTTATGGTGCTTGGCCAATCTGCTGCTACTGCTGCTTGTCTTGCCATTGATGCGAATACGAGTGTTCAAGAATTAGACTATCAATTGCTAAAATTGAGATTATTGAAAGACCAACAACGATTATTATGGGTAGATAATTAATAATTTATCAGCTGTATGGTAACTTAACAAGTAAATAATAGAATAAATAAACTAAGAGATGTTCAAAATAAAATTAATATTAAATACAGCTATAAAAATTATTGCTTTGCTTTCATATATGATTTTTAATTTTGGATGTATCGAAAAGAAAGAAACTCTGTCGAATTTAGCCTCTTTTGATAACGGCAATCATAAATGGTTAACTCAAGAGGCTAAAAAAGAAAGGGAGAAAGTTATATTTCATGAAAATTTTGAAGCATCTTCAATAGATGAAATAATAACACATTGGAATGACACAAAAAACACAAAAGAAATGTCACTTAATAACGATGTGCCCACAGGTAGTAAAGGGAAACAATCTCTTATGATGACTTATAAACCAAAAATAAATACGGGTGGCCATTTATTTAAAAGTTTCCCAAAAGGATACAATTCTCTTTATGCCCGTTTTTATGTCAAGTTCCTCACACGAAAGAACAATGTGCACCATTTGGTAAAACTGGGTGGTTACAATCCACTTTCTAATTACCCACAAGGAAATGCCGGAATTCGGCCAAACGGAGATGACAGGTTTATTACTGGAATAGAACCAAGAAGCGATTACACTTGGGGTTTTTATACCTATTGGATGCATATGTTTGGAAATGGTAATAAGTATTGGGGCAATACTTTTAGTCCAGATCCTTTAAAGAAAATTCCAGTAAACGAATGGATATGTGTTGAATTTATGATAAAATTGAATAATCCAGTAGATCAATACAACGGTGAACAAGCTTTTTGGATTAATGGAAAAAAGATACTCCATCTAGGTAAAGGGTTCCCTCTACTCAAAGGCACTGGTAATAGGGTAGAAAGTCCTGAAGGAAGTCCTTTTCAAGGTTTTCAGTGGAGAAAAGATAGTAATTTGAAATTGAATTATTTTTGGCTAAGTTATTATATGACCAAAGGAGTTAAAGGAGAAATAGAACAAATTTTATTTGATGAAATAGTAATTTCTACTGAATATATAGGCATGTTATGACAAAGTATATTCTAATTGTAAAATAACTAATATTATGAAGAAAAAAGTTTAAAAATTATTAACAATTTATAACATAAATTTATGATTTCATTTGTAATTTCGATTATTGCACTTATTGTAGGGTATTTTTTATATGGTAAATTAATAGAAAGAATTTTTGGAGTAGAAATCAATAAAGAAACTCCGGCAATACGATTAAGAGATAATATCGACTTTATTCCATTACCAACTTGGAAAATATTTCTAATTCAATTTTTAAATATTGCGGGGCTTGGACCAATTTTTGGTGCTATAGCAGGAGCAATGTTTGGGCCTGTTGCTTTTATATGGATTGTTTTTGGGAGTATTTTTGCTGGTGCAGTACATGATTATTTTTCTGGAATGTTATCTATCCGTCATGACGGTTTAAGTATTAGTGAGATAGTAGGAATTTATCTCGGTGAGAATGTAAAGCATTTTATGCGATTTTTTACTGTTATTTTATTGATTTTTGTAGGAACAGTCTTCTTAGTTGGTCCGGCTAAAATTTTAAACGAATTAACTAGTAATATGTTTACTATGTGGATTTGGATTGGTATTATTTTGGTATATTATATCTTATCCACTTTACTTCCAATAGATAAATTGATTAGTAAACTGTATCCTATTTTTGGAATTGCGATGCTGTTAATGGCAATAGGTTTGATTTTTGCCTTGTTTTTAGGAGACTATCAAATACCTGAACTTGTTCCGAAAAACATAAAAAACATGACTGCGAATACGAAGGATACTCCAATTTTTCCTATTCTCTTTATTACTATTGCCTGTGGTGCTATATCTGGTTTTCATGCTACTCAATCTCCGCTAATGGCACGATGTATAACAAACGAAAAATTTGGCAAGAAAATATTTTTTGGTACTATGATAACTGAGGGAATAGTTGCCTTGATTTGGGCAGCTGCAGCCATGACATTTTTTGGCAATGTTGAAGAATTAAATATATCAATGATAGCTAATGGCAATAATTCTGCTTGGGCTGCCAATGAAATTTCGCTTAATATGCTTGGGTCAGCGGGTGGAATTTTGGTAATATTGGGTATAATTGCAGCTCCAATTACATCAGGAGATACGGCTTTTAGATCTGCTCGATTAATTTTAGCAGACGTTTTCAAATCCAATCAAAAAAAAATAAAAAACAGACTTTTTATTAGCTTACCCTTATTCGTTATTGCTTTAGTGCTTACACAATTAGATTTTGGGATTATTTGGCGATATTTTGCTTGGAGTAATCAAACTTTAGCAACAATAGTTCTTTGGACAATTACAGCATATTTATTAAATGAAAAAAAGGCTTATTTTGTAACTCTAGTTCCTGCTATTTTTATGACCATGGTATGCAGCACTTATATCTTAGTTGCTCCTGAAGGGTTTCAATTGGCAAATAATATTGCTTATTGGGGTGGGTCTTTTATTACTATATGTGTTATTATTTTATTTTGGTTTTACACTGAAAAGAATTGTTTGAAAAGCGACAGATCGAAAACAACTTTGATTGAATTTTTATTTCCTATTAATATTAAAAAACAATAAAATGATGAAAACTATGAATAAACGAGTAAAATATTTAATTGTAATATTTTTAGCTTTCCACATCGGTGTTAAAGCACAAGAATTACTGGTTGAAGCCGAAAATTTTAATAACCCCGGAGGTTGGGTTGTTGATCCGCAGTTTGTTGAACAAATGGGTTCTCCCTACCTTATGGCCCATGGAATGGGTGAGCTAGTTGAGAATGCGAGTACAAAAGTAAAGTTTAATGAAAAAGGAGCATACCATATTTGGGTAAGAACAATGAATTGGGCCAATGGGAATTGGGAGGCTCCGGGTAGGTTTCAACTTAAAATTGGCTCATTGATTCAAGATAAAATATTAGGATTACGTTCGGGTTGGGGATGGGAATATGTTGGAACAACTAAAATTGTTAAAAAACACGTACGCTTAGAATTAATAGATTTGACGGGGTTTAATGGAAGAATTGATGCAATATACTTTTCTACATCACAAATGGAACCTCCTTCTTCACAAAAAAAACTAGCTTCTTGGCGTAAAACCATGAACAAAGAATCTGATATTCCCTTAATTACAAAATCTTTTGATTTGGTTGTTGTGGGTGGCGGATTAGCAGGATGCGCGGCTTCCATAGCAGCTGCAGAGCAAGGGTTAAAAGTGGCACTTATACAAGATAGACCAATGCTTGGAGGGAATGCAAGTAGTGAGGTAAGAGTACATACTTTAGGTATTTATGGAAATTTTGAGCGAATATTAAAAATGATCGACACAGAACATTACCCAAACGGGTCACCAGATGCCAAATTAGATCAAAAGAAAAGAGATAAAAATGTAAAAAGTTATAAAAACATTGATATATTTTTAAACTGGAGAGCGTATGATGCGGTAAGTGAAAACAGTTCAATTAAATATGTTGACGCCAAACATACCATCAAAGGGGATAGAATAAGATTTTCAGCTCCATACTTTATTGATTGTACTGGCGATGGATGGATTGGTTTTTGGGCAGGAGCCAAATTTTCCTATGGCCGAGAGAGTGTTGATACTTATAATGAAAGTTGGGATGAATGGGGTGAACTTTGGAGTCCTAAAAAAGCAGATAATGCCGTAATGGGTTCCTCTGTACTTTGGCGTTCCAAAGAAATAGATGGCACGTATAATTTTCCAAAAGTGCCTTGGGCGATGTCGGTTGCTAAAAATCATTCTGCTCTGAATGGTGAATGGCAGTGGGAATTTAGTAGAAATGATTTACACCAAATAGAAGATGCGGAAGAAATTAGAGACCATTTATTGAAAGCCATTTATGGTTCTTTTTATAATGCCAAACAAAATAATGACAATAATAACAGAAAATTAGAATGGGTCTCTTATCTGGTAGGTAAAAGAGAATCTAGGCGATTGGTAGGTGATCATATATTTACATTTAGAGATGTATTGGATAATCGAAAATTTAAGGATGCGGTAGTTATAGAACAAAGGGAAATTGATGTTCACTATCAAATTATTCTTGAAGATCAAAAGAATCCTGATTTTTTATCGGAAGCTTTATTTTATGAAAC
>CAYPHN010000036.1:0-13563 GCA_964410265.1 uncultured Flavobacteriaceae bacterium
ACACATGCTGCCTGCCTGCCGCAGGCAGGATCGAAATTATTCATTCCCTTGTGTGTCAAAATTTAATAATATAGTTTCATATTATTTAAATTTAACTTCATAGACGATACTACAAAAAATAACTTACTTTTATTCCATTCATTCTATGAAGGTAAATTTAAAGCGAAGCTTTGAAATAAAAAACTACATTATAGTATATTTGCAAAAAACTTTTTCTTTGGGAACAATAAAAGTAAAAAATATTAAAGTATATGCCTATCATGGATGTTTGATAGAAGAAGGTAAAATTGGCTCAGATTATCGCATTGATTTATCAATTAAAGCAAACCTTAAAAAATCAGCCAAGTCCGATCAATTACAGGATACTGTAGATTATGTACATTTAAATAAAATAGTTAAAGAAGAAATGGCTATCAGAACGAAATTGTTGGAAACTGTGGCAGATAAGATTTTAGACAGAATTTTACTTGAAATTCCTTTGGTGGAATTTGTGAAAGTTAAAGTTTCAAAATTAAACCCTCCAATTGGTGGAAACGTTGAGATGGTTTCCATTATAATGGATAGAAAAAGGTAATTTATTTATTTAAAATTATGGGTATGACTATGATTTAGTTACTTTAGATAGGCTTGATCTAAAAGATTCCTTTAGAAAAAATAATTACAATCATTTAATTGTAAACCTTATTTTTTTATGTAAATTTGCAGCCGATTTTGGCGTCATGGCCGAGTGGCTAGGCTGGGCTCTGCAAAAGCTCCCACAGCGGTTCGAATCCGCTTGACGCCTCTTTTAAACCTCATTACTAATAAAAATTGTAATGAGGTTTTTTGATTTATTTAACATCCGTTTACACTATTTTTTGCATATTTGTAAACCTTATTTTTATTCCATGCAAATTTACCCAATTGAAACAGGTAACTTCAAATTAGATGGTGGCGCAATGTTTGGCGTAGTACCAAAGGCTATTTGGCAAAGAACCAATCCAGCAGATAATAATAACCTGATTGACATGGGTTTACGATGTATGCTCATTGAAGACGGCAATCAGTTGATTTTAATTGACAATGGTACAGGAGATAAACAATCTGATAAATTTTTTGGTTATTATTTCCCTTTCGGGGATGCAACTTTAGATAGTTCATTGGCCAAATATGGATTTCATAGAGAGGATATAACCGATGTGTTTTTAACACATTTACATTTTGACCATTGTGGTGGTAGCATACAATGGAATAAAAATAAAACTGGATACGAACCTGCATTTGAAAATGCAAAATACTGGAGCAATAAAAACCACTGGAAATGGGCTACAGAACCTAACCCTCGTGAAAAAGCTTCCTTTTTAAAAGAAAACATCAACCCTATTGAAAATAGTGGTCAATTAAATTATATTGCGATTCCGGAAAATAAATATTTACAAAAATCAGCTTTAGGATTTGATATATTATTTGCAGATGGTCATACCGAAAAACAAATGATCCCACATATAAATTATCAAGATAAAACTTTGGTTTTTATGGCCGACTTACTACCAACCGTAGGACATATTCCATTACCATATGTAATGAGTTATGATGCTCGTCCGTTGGTGACAATGGATGAAAAAGCAAAATTCTTAAATCAAGCTGCTGATAATAATTATTACTTGTTTTTAGAGCACGATGCTAATAATGAAGTTTGTACTGTTAAACATACGGAAAAGGGTGTAAGGTTAGATCAAACATTCAAATTCAATGAAATATTCAAATAAAAAATAACCAATTATTAAATAAAAATGATACAAAAAAAATTGATTTTAGGCTTAAGTTTGGCCGTTGTTTTTGCAAGTTGTAGCACAACAAAAAACATTCATAACTTAGTTGTTCCAGAAGGTTCAACCACTGCTATTTCAATTCCTGCGAAGCAAGGGGATATGAGTAAGGAAGAGATTGAAAAATGGCCACATACGGATATTACTTCTGATTCCATTCCCGGAATTAGTTTGGATAAGGCCTATGCCTTTGTTGCCGATAAAAAAGCAACAACAGTACTTGTTGCGGTAATTGATTCGGGTATCGACATTACTCATGAAGATTTAAAAGACAATACCTGGACCAATAGTGATGAAATTGCTGGAAATGGTAAAGATGATGACAAAAACGGCTATATAGATGACATACATGGCTGGAACTTTATTGGTGGAGAAGGAACAGCAACTCCTGAACAATTAGAAGTAACACGTATTTATAAAAAACTAAATGATAAATATGACCATAAAAATGAAAGTCAAATTTCGGCAAAAGACAAAGATGAATTTGTTTATTTTCAAAAAGTAAAAAAGGATTTCGAAAAAAGAATTGCAGAAGCTAATAGCAACTATGAATATTATTTAAAAACAAAAAAATATTTAACTAGTGCCCACGAAGATGCAGTTAAGAATTTGGGCAAAGAAGATTATACCATAGCAGATTTAAACACATTGGAAGAAGCGGATAAAAGTCCAATTTTAATGCAAATTGTTGGAAATGGAGGTACCGCTACTGAGGTTTTAGAACAATTAGAAGGTGGAATTAAATATTACGGATCTCAAGTTAATGTTATGTACAACCTTGATTTTAATGGTAGAACAACTGGTGATAATGCCTATGACATAAAAGATATACCTTATGGTAATGCCTTCACTATTGGATCATTAGATGATGAAATGCATGGCACACATGTAACTGGAATTATTTTAGCCACTAGAAACAATGGCAAAGGAATGAATGGTGTTGCTAAAAACGTAAAATTAATGTCGGTTAGAACAGTTCCTGATGGTGACGAATATGATAAAGATGTTGCCTTAGCAATTCGCTACGCAGTAGACAATGGTGCTAAAGTTATCAATATGAGTTTTGGTAAAAGCTATTCTCCAAATCCTGAATGGGTATATGATGCCATACAATATGCCGCAAGTAAAGATGTCTTATTAGTTCACGCAGCAGGTAATGATGGTAAAAATATTGATAAAAGTGATAATTTCCCGAATGATACAAAAGATAAAATAAATGAATTTTCTGATAATGTAATAACCGTTGGAGCTATGACACGACATTACGATGAAAAATTGGTAGCTTCTTTTTCAAATTATGGAAAATTAAATGTAGATATTTTTGCTCCAGGTTTAGAAATCTATTCAACGGTACCAAAAAACGAATATAAATCCATACAAGGTACATCTATGGCCGCTCCTGAAGTTGCTGGTGTTGCTGCATTGATTCGTTCCTATTATCCACAGCTTTCTGCAAGTCAGGTTAAACATATTTTGATGAATTCTGGAATTAAAATAGATTTTGATGTTTTGCTTCCAAAAGGAGATGGGAAAAAAGTTCCGTTTAGTGACCTTTCCGTTTCCGGAAGAGTTTTAAACGCTTTCAATGCCTTAAAAATGGCTGACCAAATGGTTAACAGAAAATAAAAAATTAAATTATTGTGAAGGGTTAGACTAATATGTATAGCAAATATTAGTCAAACTTTTATCCATTAAAAAACATACTATGATAAAAATTATTTCCGCTTTAATAACTTTGATAAGCTTTTCTGCATTCGCCCAAAATAATACTTATTGGCAACAACATGTAGATTATACTATGGAAATTGATATGGATGTAAATAACTTTCAATTTGACGGAAAACAAAAATTGATTTACACCAATAATTCACCTGATGATTTAAATGAGGTATTTTATCATTTACAATTCAATGCTTTCCAACCTGGGAGTGAGATGGATATTCGATTGCAAAATATTGTAGATCCCGATAGTAGAATGGTGAATAATATTGGCACTAAAGAAAACCCAATCTATGAAAGTAGAATTTCTAAGCTAAAGCCAAACGAAATTGGTTTTCAAAAAGTAATATCCCTTAAACAAAATGGAAAGTTCGTTAAGTATGAAGTAATTGGTACAATTCTAAAAGTAACATTAAACACGGCGATTAAATCAGGAAAGAAGGCAACTTTTGAAATGAAATTTAAAGGTCAAGTTCCTGTTCAAATTCGTCGTTCAGGAAGAAATAACAAAGAAGGTGTTGCCTTGTCTATGGCTCAATGGTATCCAAAATTAGCCGAATATGATTTTGAAGGATGGCATGCCAACCCATATATTGCTCGTGAATTTTACGGAGTTTGGGGCGATTTTGATGTAAGTATAGCTATCGATAAAAACTACACAATTGGTGGTACGGGATATCTTCAAAACCCACAACAAATTGGCCATGGTTATGAAGATAGTTCTAAAAGATTAAACCTGCCTAAAGGCAAAAAATTAACATGGCATTTTAAAGCTCCAAATGTTCATGATTTTACATGGGCTGCAGATGACGATTATTTGCACGATATAAAACATGTTCCAAATGGTGCAACCTTGCACTTTTTATATAAAAACAAACCCAAAACTATTGAAAACTGGAAAAAAATGCAAGACGAAGCAGTAAAAATCATGCTGTTTTATAATAAAACCATAGGAGACTATCCATACAAACAATATTCTATTATTCAAGGAGGAGATGGAGGTATGGAATACGGTATGAGCACTTTGCTAAATGGTGATGGAAAATATAGCGCTTTGGTAGGTACGATGCGACATGAATTGGCACATGCATGGTTTCAATTTACCCTTGCTTCGAACGAGTCTAAACATCCATGGATGGATGAAGGATTTGCCTCCTATGTTAGTACTCTTGCAAAAAAAGAGTTTGGTAATATGGATGGTTTTATGTTTGAAAGTGTATATAAAAACTATGCTTTTTTGGCCAATTCAGGCAGAGAAGAACCTTTAACAACACAGGCCGACCGTTATAATACAAATATGGCATATGGTATAGGTAGCTATCATAAAGGTCAAATATTTTTATCACAACTCGGTTATATTATTGGCAAAGAAAATCTGGCTAAAAGCCTAAAAAAATACTATGCTGATTTTAAGTTTAAACACCCTAATCCGAATGATATAAAACATGTAGCTGAATTGGTTTCAGGAATACAATTGGACTGGTATTTGAATGAATGGCAACAAACTACGCATACTATTGATTATACAGTCCAATCAATATCTGATAAGGAAATAACACTAAATAGAATTGGGCAAATGCCAATGCCGATTGATTTAAAAGTAACCTATAAAGATGGTTCTATAGAGAATTTTTATATTCCATTACAAATGATGTTAGGTAGAAAACCAACAAAGGCAACTATACTTTCTAATTGGCCATGGGGTAATCCAAATTTTACATTTACAGTTAAAAAAACTATTCAAAAAGTAGAAATTGATCCATCTCTTTTAATGGCAGATATAGACAGAACCAACAATATATTTGAGGTAAAATAAACTGTTTTTATTTTTACATATAACTTTTTACTTTTCTGTATCTTTGCAGGAATTAATTTCCAATTAAATGATAAAAATAAAATCTAGAGAAGAGATAGAATTGATGCGTGAAAGCGCTTTAATTGTTTCAAAAACTTTAGGTGAAATTGCTAAAGCTATTCAACCTGGAGTTACCACTTTACAATTGGATAAAATTGCTGAAGAACACATTAGAGATCACGGAGCGATTCCTGGATTTTTGGGTTTGTATGATTTTCCTAACACACTGTGTATGAGTCCAAATGAGCAAGTTGTACATGGTATACCAAACAATGCTCCCTTGGTGGAAGGCGATATAATATCAGTAGACTGCGGTGCTTTAAAAAATGGTTTTTACGGTGATCATGCCTATACTTTTGCTATTGGTGAAATTGCAGATGAAACTAAAAAATTACTTCAGATTACTAAAGAAAGTTTGTATGAAGGAATCCGGCAATTTAGAGCGGGTAACCGAGTAGGAGATGTTGGATTTGCCATTCAAAATTACACCGAAAAACACGGCTATGGTGTGGTACGAGAATTGGTAGGACATGGTCTAGGTAAAAGTATGCACGAAGATCCTGAAATGCCAAATTACGGAAAAAGAGGTAGGGGTAAAAAATTTAAAGAAGGTATGGTAGTTGCCATTGAACCCATGATTAATTTAGGTACGCATCGTATCAAACAATTTAGTGATGGTTGGACCATTAAAACTGCCGACATGCAACCTAGTGCACATTTTGAACATGATGTTGCAATTATTAACGGTAAACCGGAATTACTATCCACTTTTAAATATGTATATGAATCTTTAGGTATTGTGAGTAATGAAGAAGAGGAATTCATACAAGATTTAAATGAATACAACGTTGAAACGTAAGGACCATAATAATTAATCCTTTTATATAATTTTCAAATAAAAGTATATTCTATTTTAATTAAAAATGAAATTGTTCAAGCTAATTCTCAATACAATTCCTCGCCCGTATTTAATTAAAATAAGCTACTTAGCAAGACCAATATTGGCTTTTTGGCTCAAAGGAACTAAATATACAGATCCGATTGATGGTAAAAGTTTTAAAATATTCTTACCCTACGGTTATGGAAAACAACGCGAAAATGTACTATCACCTAGTACCTTATCCCTTGAAAGGCATCGTTTAATTTGGCTCTATTTAAATAACGAAACCGATTTTTTTACAGCGAAAAAAAAAGTGCTACATATGGCTCCTGAACAATGTTTTTTAGACATTTTTAAAAACTTGAAAAACTTAAATTATACCACAGCAGATCTGTACTCACCTATCGTTGATGTAAAAGCCGATATTTTAGATTTACCTTTTAAAGACAATAGTTTTGATATTGTTTTTTGCAACCATGTGTTAGAACATATTGAAGATGATGCAAAAGCCATGAAAGAACTTTATCGGGTTTTAATACCCGGAGGTATGGGTATTTTTCAAGTACCTCAAGATCTGAGTTTAGAAAAAACATATGAAGATTGTAGCATTACATCTAAAGAAGAAAGAAGAAAACATTTTGGTCAGTACGACCATGTAAGAATTTACGGTAAAGATTATTTTGACCGTTTAAGAAAAGTTGGATTTAAAGTAAATGAAGTAAATTATTCAAAAAAACTTCCTACTCCATTAGTTGATAAATATAGATTAACTAAAAATGAAATACTACCTGTTTGTATAAAATAAATTATGTGAATACTTGTTTTTCATAATTTTACAAATTTCTAATTTTTGTTTGATTCATTAATTACCTAAATTTTATTAAGTTTAACAAACCAAATCATTCTCTATTTGTAAATAATCTTTGCAATTAAAAATATTGATAATAACTCATAATAACTTTTTTTGTATTCTTTTGTTTACCGTATTATATTTAAACCGAATTATAAAGCTTAGTTATTATTAGGCCTTATTTTTAGACAAATAGAAAAATCGATTCAAAAAAATATAACTTATTGGTTTTTATTACAAAGCATACTCCCCTTCTTTTATGCCCATTAAGCACTAGTGTTAAGAGGAGTGCAGTTTATTAAACCATTGAGATACATTAAAATAATATCTAGTATAAAATATTAACATATGAAAAAATTAGTTACTTCAATTTTCGTATTAATTTCTATTTTAATGTACTCTCAAACTTCTCCTGGAGTATACACTATCAAAAATGCTAAAATAAACACGAAAAAATCTGATTTTGGTACAGCTTTCTTCGGCAAAGACAAAGTTGTATTTGCTTCTCCAAAACAAGGAATTTCATTTACCCGAGAAATGGGAACCAATCAACCTTTTTTAGATTTATTTATTGGTGAAGTATCAGACGATGGTAAAATCATTAAAAAAGAAAAAATGTCAGGAGATATTAATACGAAATATAATGAAGGTATGGTCTCTTTTTCAAAGGATATGAAAACCGTATATTTTAGCGCCAACCGATATTTTAAAAAGAAAAAAAATAAGAAAAAGGGATTTAAAAGCACCAATTTTATTCAATTATTTAAAGCCACTATTAATGAAAAAGGAGCGTGGACCAACTTGACTTGGCTTCCCTTTAATAGCACAAAATATTCAACAGGACACCCGACCCTAAACATAGATGACTCCAAGTTATATTTTGTTTCTGACCGTCCGGAGTCTATTGGTAAAACAGATCTTTATGTTGTGGATATCTTAGGTAACGATACCTTTAGTGAACCCAGAAATTTAGGCCCTAAAATCAATACCATAGAACGAGAAATGTTTCCATTTATTAGCAATAATAATGTATTGTACTTTTCATCTGACGGCCATCTAGGCTTTGGTGAATTAGACGTTTTTGCCTCTAAAATATACGATACAACCCTTTCTGATCCTATTAGTTTGGAAACTCCCGTGAATAGTAAAAAAGATGATTTTGCCTATATTATTAACGATGAAAAACACATAGGTTATTTTTCGTCCAACCGATCAGGTGGAAAGGGAAACGATGATATTTATTCTTTTTCTGTATCTCCACCAATATATTTTGAATGTCAACAAGAAATTATTGGTGTGGTTAAAGATATTCATACCCAAGAAATTATACCCGGTGCACTTATTGTTTTGCTTGATCGTGATAATAATAAATTACAATCTATATTATCTAATAAAAATGATGCCACATTTAGTTTTGATCAAACCTGTGATACACCTTTAAAAATTGAGGGCTATTTACAAGGTCAGTTAATAGGTACATTAGAATTTAAAACGGTTAACGATATCGATGTAGGCCCGCTTGATGTTATTTTGCATATGGATACCGATTTGCTTAAGAACAAGGTTTTATCGCAAGATCTAAATGCAATAACGGATGTGAATGCAAATACCAATCTTGATATTACAGGCGTAAGTCTTAATTCTGAAGAGGGTACCAAAGATAATTCTAAATCAGAAATAGGTGTTGTTGCTTATAATAATTCCATCCAAATCAATTCCATCTATTTTGATTTTGACAAATATGATATTAGGTATGATGCCAAACTAGAACTAGATAAGATTTCTGATGTTTTGAAGGCAAATCCAGAATTAGAAATCGATGTAAATGCACATACAGATAGTCGCGGTACACATAAATACAATAGGAGTCTTTCTAACCATAGAGCCAAAGCTACGATAGCATATTTAGTTAAAAAGGGGGTAGATAGTGATAGAATATCTGGTAAGGGATATGGCGAAGAACAATTGGCCACCAACTGCCCTAACGGAGTATCTTGTACAAATTTTCAACACCAATTAAACCGAAGATCTGAATTTTCAATACTGCAAGATGGTTTAGCCAATGTCATTGCTAGATCTAACAATATTTTAAACTCGAATCAAATTGACAATAACAATTTTACTAAAAACTCAGGGGCATTTATCAATTATAATTTTAGTGAAAAAACTGCTGTATACACAGTTCAAATTGGAGCATTTCAAGGCAAGGTACAAACAAATAAATACAGTAAATTAAATAATTTATTTAACCATCGTTATAGCGATGGTTTCAATAGATATTATTCGGGAATATTTGAAACCTCTACTAAAGCAAGAGTTTATTTAAAGACCCTTAAAAAAGCAGGATTTGAAGGAGCATTTGTAATTGGTTTAGAGGGTAGTGAAAGAAATTTTTAGAAGAAGTATCTAAATTTGACCTTTATATTTTACAACTCTTTCAAATCTTCTTCAAGCATCCAACCAGTTTTACCATCAGCAATCTTAATTTTTTTCCAATTATCTAAAGATTCTAATACAAATACTTTCGTACCTTCATGAAGTTCAAAATTTACCTCACTACTGCTTGTTGGAGCACTTTTTACTTGTGTTTGTAAAGCAAAAATTATGGCTGTGACCGTTGTTTGTTGGTGTTGGTAATTTTTAAAAGCGAAAAACGAACTTAGGCCAACAAAAATTACAGATAATATACTCGTAATAAAATAGATGCGTTTTTTATAGGTGCTGTAAGAAAAATGATATAATAAAAATAATAAGGCGAACAAAAATGCAACACTTACGGCAATAATAGACCAGGTGTTATGTGTAAATCGGAGAATCACGCCGTCTTTAAATTTTTGTCCTAAACTTTTGGGTAAGGCTTCAATATTATCCAAAGTCATTCTTTTAGCAAACTCTAAATTAAAAGCAATGTCTTTATTTGCTGGATCTAGTAAAGTGGCTTTTTCATAATAATAAATACTAGGTGCAACCTGATTGGTTCTATAATAAATATTTGCAATATTATAATACAATTCTGAAGATTCAAATTGCTTTTCTTCAATTTCCTGATATATTTCCAACGCATCCATATAACGCTCTTGTTGGTATAATTTATTAGCACTTACAAATAAACTATCCAATGTTTGAGCGTATCCGATAGTGGATATCAAACAAATTAATAAGAAAATATTTTTTTTCATTTCAATAATAACTTTCAATTTAAAGTTGTTTATCAATTTTTGTAATTATTTCTTTTGCTTTATCATACTCCTGTTGCATCATTACATCTGTTGATGGTGTATACCTGGCATAATCACAATTGTCTAACACAGTTTTAAATGCATTAATTGTTGCTTCATCCACCTTTTTATTTTGTAAAATTTCAGCAATTCTTTCCTTACTTATATCGCTAGTTTCCACAAGAAGTTTTGCTTTTAAATAATTGTGTAATGCTTTTTCAAGTGCAATATAAAACGCTTCTTTTTTACCCAATTGTTTTTTTGCTTGTGACAAAAATTTACGAGCTAATCTATCTGCTTTTCTTCTTTTATTACCAATAATATCACCATCTCTTTGTTTTTTCTTCTTACCAATAAAAATTCCTAAAGGAATAGAAAGCAGAGGCAAGATCAATAGTAAATAATGCAAATCCGAACCGTAAAAATCTTCGCCTGATTCTTTAGATATTAAACTTGTTTTGGAATGAATATATCGAATATCTGATTCATTACCAACAACGTTTTTTTTATTTGTTGTAAAACTATCCTCCGATTCATCGGGATTCGATCTTCCACTTAATGCATGCAGTATAATTGGCTCAGTACTTATAATATGGTATTTTTCATCTTTGGGATTGAAATAAGCAAAACTAACTCCAGGAATTTTAAATTTACCTCTAAATTGTGGTACGATAGCATATTGATCATAAATTTTACCTTTTAATCCACCAAGCGTGGTAACAATTTTTTCTTTATGTTCAGGCTCATAAATTTCTAAACCTTTAGGAGTTTCAATACCTGGTAGTTTTATCAGTTTCAAATTTCCTTTACCCTCAATTTCCACTTTAATTTGTGACGACTCGTTGGCCGCCAATTGTGTTTTTGTAGGCGTAACCGTAAAATTATAATCGCCAACCGCACCAGTAAAATTAAATGGTTTGTTATTTAAAGGTAATGCTTTAACTCGAATAGTTTTTTTACCTGATGTAGTGGTAAAGTTTACATCATTCATCAACATATTACCAAAAAAATCTCTTCTTCCAATAGGAACACCCGCAGTAATTTCCATTTCCATAGGGTCAATAACCAATTTTCCCGCTTTATGGGGAATTAATACAGTTTTCTTTACAATTACATAACGATGGGGTGAACCTCCATAAGTCCCGTTTCTTGCCACCCATTTTTTTACATCGATTCCTTGGTTCCAAAAACCACTAAATGAAGGGGAGGTTACTTCTCGAGTATTTTGTACGTTAACCTTATTAATATTAACAAACAATTTATAGACAACCGATATACTTTCTCCTACATATGGATTGGTATTAGAAATCTCTGCTACCAAATGAATATTTTGAGAAGCCAAATATCGAGGATCATTGGGATCTTTTGGAATTACTATTGCTTCAGTAACCACAACACGAACGGTATTGGTTTTTATAATTTGATCTTGGTAAGTAATACTTGCCGATGGTATGTTAAATGTGCCTTTTACAGTTGGTTGTATAATATAAGTGTAAGTCAATTTATAGGCTGTTTTTCCATTGATTGAAGAAAAACTTGAAGATTGACTTGGACCTGCTAAAACTTTAAAATTATTAAAATTTGGAGGCGTAAAATCATCTGCACCCTGTCTATCAATACTAAACTCAATACGCAATCGCTCATTCAAGCCCAAAGTAGTTTTACTTACAGCAGTTTTAAAAGTTACCTGAGCAAGTATACTATGCACTGAAAACAACATTATTATTATGTACAAATACTTTCGTTCCATTTTATTGCTGCACTTCCTTTTAAAATTAGCTTCTTTATTAACTTTAATCAAAAGAAATAATTGTCTTTAATTGTTTAAATAATATTACCAGTCTTTTTCATTTTTAACTTTTTTACCACGAGCTTTCTTAGCATTCACTTTTTTCTGAGTTTTATTCTCTTCGTTATTCATGGCGTCTAAAAGTTGTTGCATTTGCTGCATAGTTAATTTATTGGGTTGAGGTTTTGGTTGTTGCTTGTTCTTTTGTTCTTCATTACCGCCTTTATCTTGGTCTTTTTTGTCTTTATTATCCTCTCCCTTATTTTGGTCTTTATCCTTGTCTTTGCCGTCTCCTTGATTCTTTTTATTGTCTTTATTCTGATCTTTTTTATCTTTATTTTGGTCTTTGTTCTTATCCTTATTTTTATCTTTATTGTCTTTATTTTGCTGCTGTTGATCTTCTAATAATTTTTGAGCCAATGCTAAATTATATCTTGTTTCCTCATCTGTTGGGTTGAGCCTTAGGGCATTTTTATAGGCAGCAACCGCTTTATCATACTTCTTTTCTTTTATGGAAACATTCCCAATATTATGAAAAGAATTTATTTTCACAGCCTCTTCTTTTGTAGATTTTACTACCAATTCATATTGCGGTAAAGCTTCTTTATATCTCTTTTGCTCGTATACTGCATTTCCCAAATTAAATGCCGCATTTTCATATGTTGTATTTTGTTTTAAGGCATTTTTATACTTCACTTCTGCGTCAACAAATCTCTTTTGTTTGTACAAATCATTACCCTTTCTCAATACCTGTTTTTCAGCTAATTTAACCTTTACTGGTTTTTCATTTTCTGGTTGTACTTTTTCCTGTGAAAAAATCACTAATGGGAATATAATCAATATATAAATAAAATATTTCATTTATAATTCACGTCTTTTTTCATTAAACAAATTTAAATTTTCAACCCATTTTGTCTTTTTATTCAATAAAAACACATCTATTATTAAAAATAATAACCCGAAACCTATAAACCATTGAAATTGGTCTTTAAAATCAGAAAATTGCTTGGTTTCAAATTCCTTTTTATCTGCTTTAAGCAATAAATTCTCTACATAGTCAATGGCTTTTGAAGTTCTATTTCCATAGACATACTTTCCTTTCCCACTTTCTGCAATACCTTTTAAGGTTTCAACATTTAATTTGGTAATTACTACCTCGTCTTTATTGTCTTTTTTATAACCAATAAACTTTCCATTTCTTTTTATCGGAATTGGCGCCCCTTTATTAGTACCAATTCCAATGGTGAAGGTCCTAATTCCTTCGTTCAATATTTCTTTGGCAATATTACTTGAATTCTCTTCGTGATCTTCACCATCAGATATTATGAATAAGAATCTATTGGTTTGGGTATCATCATCAAAAAATGTTTTGGCTAATTTTAAAGCTTCGTTGATAGCGGTTCCCTGTGAAGAAACCATATCTGGATTCGCATTTTGTAAAAAC
>CAYPHN010000036.1:13573-17374 GCA_964410265.1 uncultured Flavobacteriaceae bacterium
TGCCGAACATTTTTCCGTTTTATTTGGAAAAATGGGTAAGCATTACCTGCATAAATAATTATACCAACTCGATCACTACCTAATTTATCAACAATTTTTGATATAATTTGTTTTGCTTTCTCCAATCTGTTTGGAGCAATATCTTCTGCCAGCATACTTTTAGAAACATCTAAAGCAAAAACTATATCAACACCCTGTCTTTTTATCGTTTTTAACTTTGTTCCCATTTTTGGATTGACCAATGCAAAAATTAACATCGACAAACCCAATACAACTACAATTATTTTAAAAATAGGTTTGAATTTAGATTTTTCAGGACTCAACTTATGCAACAATGCCAAATCAGCAAACTCACTTTGCTTTTTAAGTTTCCAAAGGACAACCAACATATACATTACAATTAATATTGCAATGGCTATAAAAAAATAAAAATATTTTGGCTCTTCTAATTGATACATTAATTATTGTTTATTTGTTTTCTATTCAATTATAATTGTATGTTTCTTTATGAGTTTCTATTTATTAAAAAATATTCATATTTAAATAAAGCTTCTATAAACTGTAAACCTCAATAACATCTCAAACAAGATCAAAATACCAGCAAAAATCACTAATGATCTATATCGTTCTTTATAATTATAATATTTAAACTCTTCTATTTTGGTTTTTTCTAATTTATTAATTTCGTTATAAATGGATTCTAATTTTCTATTTCCTGTAGCTCTAAAGTATTTTCCTCCAGTTTCTTTTGCTATATATCGCAATAGTTTTTCATCTATTTCAACCGGAGCATTTCTAAAAATTAATTTTCCATTTAAATCTTTCGCCACAGGAAATAAAGCAGTTCCATTGGTTCCTAATCCAATGGTGTACACTTTGATGTTCAGTCCTTTAGCCAAATCTGTCGCCGTTTTTGGATCAACAAAACCAGTATTATTTACACCATCAGTCAACAAAATAATGACTTTACTTTTGGCCTTACTATCTTTTAATCTGTTTACTGCCGAACCTAATCCCATACCAATGGCCGTTCCGTCATCAATTTGACCCCATCTAATTTTTCGTATCGTATTCTTAACTATAGTCTTATCACTGGTTATTGGTGTTTGTGTAAAACTTTCTCCGGCATATACAACAATACCAATACGGTCGTTCGGGCGTTTATTTACAAACTTTATAGCAACGGCTTTTAAAGCTTCTAAGCGATTGGGTTTTAAGTCTTTTGCCAGCATACTTGCTGATACATCAATCGCCATAACAATATCGATACCTCTTGTAGTTTTGGTTTTTTTACTCACCTCAACATTTCTTGGCCTTGCTAAAGCAACAATTAACAATGCTATGGCAGCAAGCCTTAACAAATACAGTATTGGCTTTAATTTTGACCAAATATTTTGTTGGGTAAAACCACTGGTATTTGATATTTTTAAGTTTGCCGAATCTTTTTTACGCACCAAAAAATACCATATTGCTAAAATAGGAATCCATAATAGCAACCATAAAAACCCAGGATTTGTAAACTCTAAATTATTGCCCATCTTGTATTTCTGGTTTAATATCTTCCTTTTCAGGATGTAATTTATCTATGATAGTTTCTGCATCAGTTCTATGCAGCTCTATTTCGTTCAACAAAGGTTTTGATTTTGCAAATTTAACTAAATCAGCCTCTTGTAATAATCTTTTTAACTTTTCTAAAGTGTCTTTTGGTATGTTTAAATGACTGCTATCGTTAAAATCGTTAATGGATTCTAACGCCGGAATATGCATTTCTCTTTCTATAAAAGTTCTTACAATATCCGTTAATTCCACATAATATGGTTTTATTCTATTTTGTTTAATTAGTTTTTTACCATCCAATTCCAATAGTCGTTGTTTTGCACGATCGAATGGCGGAATTTTAGCCAATATTTCTTCTTTAGTAGGTTTCTTTCTAAAAATAAAATATAAAATCGTTGCAATCACTATTAAAAGCGCTAATATTCCCCAAAAATAATTTAAATAATCACTAAAAACATAGGGTTCATTTTGAATAGTTTTTATGTTAAACATTGGCTGTTTTATGGTATCCACAGCAACCGTTGCTACATCAATTATAACCGAATCTGTTAAAAATAATTTGTTTTTAACAAAAACTTTTTGAGGTGGCAATATCCATCTTCCACTATCAAAACTTGTTAAAGCATATTTTTTTATCAATTGGTTTTTAAGTGAGTCTATTTTAAAAGACTTAACAACTTCAACCTTTCTTAAACTATCCAACTGGAATTTTGGAAACTTAACATTTTCAGTTTCGTCTACAATTATTTGGTATTGGATCTGTTCCCCAATTCTGATTGTTGTGGTATCAATTTCAGTTTTAACTTGAGAAAAACTCATAAAACTGAATAAAACAAAGGCTATAAATAATAAATTATTATTACTTTTTATATATTGTAAATTAAATATATATTTCATTTTTATTTTTTCAATTATCAAACTAGCCAATGGTTATTTGCAACATTAATTTCTGTTTTTAAAATAACCCAAAAGTTTTTTTACATAACTTTCATCAATTCTTGTACTAATGGTTCCCGAACCACTTTTTTTAAACGAATTTTCAAAGTAATCTACATTTCTTAGGTAATTGGCTTTGTAATTATTTCTAACCGATTTTGAATTGGTATTTACCAAAATTATTTTTCCACTTTCAGCATCCTGAATAGGTACCATTCCTAATTTTGGAATTTCAACTTCATATTTATCATAAACTCTTATTCCAGTAAGGTCATGTTTTTTACCTACAATTTTAAGTGCATTATCATAACCTTCATCTACAAAATCAGAAAGCATAAATACTATAGCTTTCTTTTTCAATACATTAGATAAGTATTTCAATGCTAAAGTAATATCTGTTTTCTTGCTTTTAGGTTGAAACTCTATCAACTCTCTAATAATTCTTAACACATGTGTTTTCCCTTTTTTAGGGGGTATAAAAAGTTCGATCTCATCAGAAAATAACAACAAGCCTACTTTATCATTATTTTGTATCGCCGAAAATGCTAAAGTTGCACTTATTTCGGTAATGATATCTTTTTTAAATTGTTGTACGGTTCCAAAAGATTCAGAAGCACTAATATCTACCATTAACATCATGGTCAACTCCCGTTCTTCTTCAAATACTTTTACATGAGGCTCGTGATAACGTGCAGTAACATTCCAGTCAATTGAGCGTATATCATCCCCAAATTGATACTGACGAACTTCAGAAAAAGTCATACCTCGCCCTTTAAACGAACTGTGATATTCGCCAGAGAAAAGATGATCAGACAATCGCCTTGTCTTTATTTCAATTTTTCGAACTTTTTTGAGTAATTCTTTGGTATCCAACTTTATTAGTTTACAGTTGGCAGTTACAGTTGGCAGTATTAAGCAGAATGAATAAAATATATCAATTACTGCTTACTGCTACTGAAAACTACAGACTATTTTAAGGTACTTCTACTTCGTTAACAATTTTATTAATAATATCTTCCGAAGTAATATTTTCGGCTTCAGCCTCATAAGTAATTCCAATTCTATGACGCAAAACATCATGTACCACGGCTCTAACATCTTCAGGAATTACATAACCTCTTCGTTTAATAAAAGCATAACATTTTGATGCCATCGCTAAATTGATACTTCCCCTAGGAGAAGCTCCAAAACTAATCAATGGTTTTAAATCTGCTAAGCGATAATCTTCTGGATAACGAGTTGCAAAAATGATATTTAGAATGTATTTTTCAATTTTTTCATCCATATACACTTCTCTAACCGCCACAC
>CAYPHN010000037.1:0-4539 GCA_964410265.1 uncultured Flavobacteriaceae bacterium
GTAAGTGGTCTTTCATTGAGATTAATTATATTTCCGCCAAGCGCTAATTTTTCATTAAATACATGTAAAACATCAACACCCATATACCTTCTTCTCTGTTGGTTAAAACCAATATTGTTTTCAACATTCACTTGTATGGGTGTGTTAGAAGCGAGTAAAGTTGGATTGATAATTTGTACATTTCCAATATTATAGTCCACTACATAATCAACACCTTCGATCAATTCTCTTCCGCCTGAAGTTACCGAAACAGAACCTCTAGGAATATTAAATGCTCCTAATGGAATTCCGTTTTGCCCTTCAGATTTAAAATAACCTTTAATTAGATATTTGTCTTTTTCTTGAAAATCATTTTGTGCAATAGCTTGTGTTCTGTCGTACAATTCATTGAAAACAAAGATATCATCTTGAGGAAGTAATAAATCATCTAGATATTTACCAAATGGTTCGACTGTTGGAAAAATAAAATAACCATTTTTTGTATTTATTGTGATACCTTCTACAAAATCAAAAAAACCATCTCCTTCAATTAGAATGTTGTTGTTTTGATCCAATCTATCCAAGCGCATTAAATTTAAGATGGTTATATCATTTACACCAGTTGTTTGTGCATTTTGAAGTATGTTAACAGGTATTCCTGTACTGTCATCATTGTACATTAATTCCAATCTAAAGCCTTCTTTTTGCAATTGAAAAGCTCCTGGAATTTCATAAATATTTTTAAGCATTAAATCCCAAAGAGGAATTTCTGTGTTGATAATTTCACTGCGCAATAATTTCACTACAAGATTGTCTGGTGCAATAACGCCATCTCCTGTTAGTTCACCTACTTTAAACACATTTACTCCATCTGTATACTCATATGCAATACCCAACACATCACTATCAGCCAAACGCCTGTTTAATGTAATATAGCCCAACTGAGCATTCATAGTGAAATCAATACCCTGAACTAATTTTATCGCATTTTCTAGTATGGTATAATCTCTTCCCTGTGACATGTTATAAGGTAAAAGCGCTTGTTTTATACCTGAAATATTTCTAATAGAACCATCAAGTGTCATTAGGTCATTGAGATTATTTGCTTCGTTGGATGGGTCTTGTTCACCAAAAATTGGCGTTACATTCGCTGGGCCGATATTAGAAATATCATTTTCACCTAAATCGGTCAAAGCAACAATGTTTCTTGTGCCTTCTGTAGTGGCATTTCTATTAGTAACCCATATTTCTACCCTTGTAATATTTATAGAACTATTGATTAGCGGAAAATTAATAAGCGCATTATCATATTTATCTCGAAAGGCATGGCCCATAAAAAAATGTCGATTATTATCATAATTACTTGCCTTGAATTCAAATTCATTGATTACCGAACCTCCTTGAGCCGCTACCGACCTCGTTAGTGATTGTTGTTGTGAAAAAATTCCGGTAACGGTTGTTTTTCCAAATTGTAATTCTGTTTTAACACCGAAAAGATTTTGTGCTCCGGCTATTAATGAATTTCTAATGGGCATGGATACATTACCTACTTCAATTTTTCTAATAATATCATCTTCTGTAGGCGTGTATTCTAGTTTGACAATATTTTGAAAATTAAAAGTAGATTGGGTGTCAAAATTAGCTGAGACCCTTAACCGTTCACCAATTTTTGCATTGATGCTTGCACTAATTTCTTGATCAAAATCAAAAGTGGTGCTTTGTCGGTTGTCTTCTGATAATTGTGGGTTTTCTACTTTTTGATAGATCAACCCCATTTTAACGAGAATTGAACCTTGCGGATTTACCTCTATGGTATTTCCACCAAATATGCTTTCAAAAAAACTAGAGTTGACATAGTAGGTTGGTAATAAATTTTTTCGTGCATCGCCACTATTTTTTGTTTTACCACTTATGGCATTTAATTTTGTTTTTGAATATTCCAACATGTCGCGTTGCAATCGATAATCTTTATATTCTTCAGGTGTCATATAGGTTGGATGCTTGATATAATAATCACCTATTTTTTCATAAAGAATGTAGTTTCCGGTTTGCGGATCAAAAATTACTTCTAATTCTGAGTTGTCGTTTAAAAAAAGGCTTCCTTTTTGCGAGTTGCTAAACGAATATGGTAGCGTAGGTAAGGTGTCTTTTTCTGCAGAAGTGTCTGAAGTACTATTGGTTAAGTTATTTTTTGGAGGTTTGTTTTGAGCGGATAAAAAACTCGTGCTACACAGTAGTACAATAAATATAAAGAGGAGCTTATATTTGATTCGGTTTTTGTCTGCCAAATTTTACAAGTTTTTAAGCGCTTTTTTAATTAATTCCTCTAAACTTATGTCAGGTGAATCTTGTAAAATAACTTGTATTGTTTTGTCTATTTTTTTTATATTAAAGCCTAAGACTTCTAGAGCTGATAACGCTTCAATTTTAATAGTATTGTTCGAGATTGAAGTTTCTTCTGTAATATTAAAAGTTTTTAATATTTTATCTTTTAAATCTACAATAACTCTTTGCGCAGTTTTGATTCCGATTCCCTTAACGGATTTGATTTTTTCAACATCTTCTGAGGCGATAGCATGCTGAATTTCATTACAGTCCATAGAAGACAACATGGTCATAGCAGTGTTGGGGCCAACGCCAGATACCGAAATTAACATCCTGAATATTTCACGTTCAGTTTTATTGGCAAAACCATAAAGAATATGAGCATCTTCTCGTATTGTTAAATGGGTATAAAGTTTGATATTTTCCCTATCTGGGATATTTGAAAAAGTTTGTAAAGAAATGGGTAATATATAACCCAAACCCGAACATTCGATGATAACATTATTCGGATTTTTTTCAACTAATTTACCATGGATATGTGTGATCATAAATTTTTAATATAAACTTAAAATGCAATAAAATTATTATTTATTTTTTCTCTCTCTTTCTTGTGCATCTACAACAGCGATGCATACCATATTTACAATTTCATCTACACTGGCACCTAGTTGTATTAAATGTACAGGTTTGTTTAAGCCCATAATAATTGGGCCTATAGATTCTGATTTGTTCAATTCCTTTAATAATTTGTAACTAATGTTTGCCGATTCTAGATTGGGGTAGATCAATCCGTTAACTTTTTTCCCTTGTAATTTAGAAAATGAAAATTTTTCTGTTCTCATTTCACTGTTAAGCGCAAAGTCTGCCTGCAACTCACCATCAATATCAATATTTGGAAAATATTTGTGTAAATAGTCTATAGCCTCACTAATTTTTTTAGAAGAATCGGACTTAGATGAACCAAAATTTGAAAAGGAAACCATTGCTAAATTAGGTTTTAACCCAAATAGTTTCATGGTGGTATAGGTCATTCTCGCTATTTCTGTAAGTTCTTTTGCCGTGGGATTGATATTCATTGCGGTATCCGATAAAAACAAGGGGCCTCTATCGGTAATCATCAAATTCGTAGCGGCAACTTTCTTTATTCCCTTCACTTTGCCTATCAAATCGATCATCGGTTTAGCAACCGTTGGATAACTTCTTGTATAGCCCGTTACCAATGCGTCAGCTTGATTTTCATTAACCATCATGGCCGCAAAATAATTGCGCTCACGCATCCATTTTTGAGCTTCTAATAAGGTTAATCCCTTTCGTTTTTTTTGTTCCCAGTATTTTTCGGCAAATTTATTTCTACGCTTTTCTTCAATTTTAGATTTCGGATCAATTATTTGGACTTTTTCTTCAAATTGAATTTCTTTCATCAAGCGTTTGATTTCAATTTTATTACCTAATAAAATTGGTATTGCAATTCCCTCATCATAGGCAATTTGAGCTGCTTTTAAAACGCTTAATTGATCTGCTTCAGCGAAAACAACTTTTTTAGGCCTAGATTTTGCTCTGTTGGTTATCAATCGCATTAATTTATTACCCGTTCCTAATCTTTCTTCTAACTCATTCTTGTATGCATCCCAGTCTGTTATAGGTTTTCTTGCAACACCCGAATCCATCGCAGCTTTTGCTATTGCTGGTGGTATCTCCGTAATTAATCGCAAATCAAAGGGCTTGGGAATAATATATTCTTTACCAAAATGTAAACTTGTTTCATTATAGGTTATGTTTACTTGTTCTGGAACCATTTCTTTAGTCAAATTTGCTAGAGCATGAACCGCCGCCATTTTCATTTCTTCATTAATTTTGGTTGCTCTAACATCTAATGCACCTCTAAATATAAAAGGAAAACCCAACACATTATTTACTTGATTTGGATGGTCAGATCGACCGGTGGCCATGATGATATCTTTTCTTGATTTTATAGCGGTATCATAATCTATTTCAGGATCAGGATTTGCCATGGCAAATACAATAGGATTTTTAGCCATAGATTTTACCATGGCGCTTGTTACAATATTACCTTTGGATAAGCCAATAAAAACATCAGCATTTTTCATTGCTTCTTCCAAAGTGTTTAAATTTTTATTTGTTGCGAATTCTGCTTTTTGATCACTGAGATTACCTCGATCTTTTCTTATTACGCCCTTGCTATCGCACATCACTATGTTTTCGGGTATTACACCT
>CAYPHN010000037.1:4549-17178 GCA_964410265.1 uncultured Flavobacteriaceae bacterium
AATTTTTTGTACAATCGGGTACAAGAAATTGCTGCAGCACCAGCACCATTAACAACAACTTGAACTTTTTCAGCTTTTTTCTTGGCTATTTCTAAAGCGTTTTTTAATGCTGCGGCAGAAATAATTGCGGTTCCATGTTGGTCATCATGCATTACCGGAATATTTAATTCTTCCTTTAACCTACGTTCAATTTCAAATGCTTCGGGAGCCTTAATATCTTCTAAATTAATGCCTCCAAAAGTGGGTGAAATAGCTTTTACTGTTTCTACAAATTTATCAACATCATTGGTGTCAATTTCTATATCAAAAACATCGATATCGGCAAAAATTTTAAAAAGTAAAGCCTTACCCTCCATTACGGGTTTTGAGGCTAAGGGACCAATATTACCAAGGCCTAAAACAGCTGTTCCGTTAGTGATTACTGCAACTAAATTACTTTTCGCTGTATATTTATATACATCTTCTTCATTTTTAGCAATTTCTAAACACGGTACCGCCACACCTGGTGAATAAGCAAGTGATAAATCACGTTGTGTACTGTACTTTTTAGTTGGAATAACTGCTATTTTACCAGGATTTGGAAATTCATGATAATCTAAAGCATCTTTCTTTTTAATTTTTGAAGCCATTGTATGTGGTTTGAATAATATTTAACACACAAAGGTAGTTTTTTTACCTTATTGCAAACTATAAATATCATTTTTTTAAAAATGCCAAATTGCGAATTAAACCAGAATATTTAGTTCTTTTTACAGCAGATTTTTTAAACATTTTTTTAAAAACCTCTTCTGTAATCTCTTGCCAATCTCGCTTATTTAATGATAATAGATCTGGGTGTGGTGTAAATTTTGGTTCTTGATGTGGTAAAGAAAATCTATTCCAAGGACAAACATCTTGACAAATGTCACAACCAAACATCCAATCTTCAAATTTCCCTCTCATCAATTGTGGAATTTCCTCTTTTGATTCTATGGTGAAATATGAAATACATTTGTTCCCATTTATGGTGTTGTTTGGTAGAATGGCATCTGTTGGACAAGCATCTATACACTTGGTGCAATTACCACAATGATCTGTTTTAAATGCAACATCGTAATCCAGCTCAAGATCCAATATGATTTCGGCTAAAAAAAAGAATGACCCTTTTTGTTTTGTTATTAATAAGGAGTGTTTACCTAGCCAGCCAAGTCCAGATTTTTTTGCCCAAGCTCTTTCTAAAATTGGTGCAGAATCAGTAAAGACCCGAGCTTCAATGACACCGATTTCTTTTTGCATAAAATTCAAAAGCTCGTATAACTTGACTTTGATTACATGATGGTAGTCTTCGCCATAGGCATATTTAGAAATTTTATACGAATCACTGTTTTGAGTTTCTTTTGAGTAATAATTGTATTGTAATGAAATAACAGATTTGGCTCCTGGAACCAATCGGGTTGGATCTAATCGTTTGTCGAAATGATTTTCCATGTATTGCATTTTTCCATGAAAACCATTTTTTAGCCATTGTTCTAATCTTGGTGCTTCTTCTTCTAAAAATTCGGCTTTGGCAATACCACAGGGAGAAAAACCTAGGCGAAGAGCTTCGTTTTTAATAAGCTGGGTATATTTTTTTTTAATGGAATCCAATTATAATTTTTCCAAAAACCATTGTATTTTTGAACAATTGTCACAAACATAACAGTGGGCTTTTTTATTGGCAAAATCAAGATCGAAAAAAGTAGCAAGTCTCGTGTTTAGTTGTGATTCTCGGTGCATAAATAAATCGTGATTGCATACATTACAAGTCAATTTTTTTCCTTTTGCAAAAATGTGTTCCGCAGTTTTTTCTTTTGAAAATAATCCCATAAATAAATTTTTAAATTGGAGGCTTTTTATTTCGTTAACGAATTATAGGCTAAAGTACAATTTTCACAAACACAACATTTTTACTATTTTGGAAATATACTCAGTGGATTTAGCTTTTCGGGAATTTTGGCGAATTTGTTCTTGCCTTTACCAAGGCAAAATTTTCAAGCATAGCCGTAGCTACGGTTTAAAATTTTAACACAGATAAAGGGAAAAATAAAAAACGAAAAAACCGAAAAGCTAAGTGTACGAGTATAGAATAGCTAAATCAATATTTTGATTTTTTAAAAGAGATCTCCCTGTATTCCTCTCTTTGTTTTGCCTAAATGTTTATAGGCCAATTCGGTTACTTCTCTACCTCTTGGAGTTCGCATGATAAATCCTTCCTGTATTAAAAAAGGTTCATATACTTCTTCAATGGTTTCTACATTTTCCCCAACAGCAGTGGCAATGGTACTAATACCAACAGGGCCACCTTTGAATTTTTCAATGATGGTAACCAAAATTTTATTATCCATTTCATCCAAACCATGGGCGTCAACATTTAATGCATTTAATGCAAACTTTGCAATTTTGATTTCGATGTTTCCATTTCCTTTTATTTGTGCAAAATCACGAACTCTTCTTAATAAGGCATTCGCAATACGAGGAGTCCCTCGGCTACGACCGGCAATTTCAATGGCGGCTTCCATATTTATAGGGGTATTTAAAATACCTGCACTTCGCTGTACAATATGTGTAAGTAGCTCAGTATTATAATATTGTAATCTGCTGCTAATGCCAAAACGGGCGCGCATTGGTGCAGTTAATAAGCCTGAACGAGTTGTTGCACCAATTAATGTAAATGGTTCTAAATTAATTTGTACAGTTCGGGCATTTGGACCCGATTCTATCATGATGTCGATTTTATAATCTTCCATGGCAGAATAAAGGTACTCTTCAATTACAGGGCTTAAGCGATGGATTTCATCAATAAATAAAACGTCTCTTTCTCCTAAATTGGTTAATAAACCAGCCAGATCTCCTGGTTTGTCTAATACAGGGCCAGATGTTACTTTAATATTTGTATTGAGTTCATTAGCCAAAATATGTGCTAATGTAGTTTTACCTAGTCCTGGAGGTCCGTGAAAAAGTGTGTGGTCTAATGCTTCGTCTCTTAAATTAGCAGCTTCCACAAAAATTTTTAAATTATCAAGTACCTGTTCTTGTCCGGTAAAATCATCAAAAGAGAGTGGTCGTAATTTTTTTTCTGCGTCAAGTTCTTCTCGATTTAATTCTTTATTGGTGGCATCCAGGTGTTCATTCATAAGCGTAAAGATAAATGTAAAATAGTTTATAACAGCCGTTAATGAATATCTATTTCTGTAGCTAAGATAATTGCTCCTGGAAATTCAGTTTTAATTGGAATTAGAGCTTTATCGGCTTCTAGTCTTGTTTCAAAGCTCCCAATCTGGACTTTCCATTGCGGTGAGCTAAAAATAATTTTTGTTACAATACCGGGAAATTCTGTTTTAAATTCTTCTTCTACTTTATAAGATTCTTTTTCTCCGCCATAAAATAATTGGATTCTGTAGCCCTTTATAGTTTTTAAACTTTTATTATATTTCTTTTTTTGAGCAACTACTTGATCAATATTTGCATTTGTTTCTATTTTTAATGCCCCTTGGTTTTGTTGGGCATATATAGAAAGAGATATAAAGAAGATTAAAAAAGTACTAAAAAGGCTTATTTTTTTTATTGAAAACTCCATAGATTTATTTTTTACAAATTTAAAATAAAGTTTCATAACGAAATAAAAAACACATTATTTAGAATCATTATAAATTAACTTTAACATAATGTTTACACTTTGACAGTAAATAAGAAAATGTATTTTTGCACAATCAAAATTAATAGAAATACTATTAAAATCAATATTTTAATTTTTAACGATTTTGCACCAAGAAACAATTAGTGCATTTTTAATAAAAAAATAAACCAAAATGAGAATTGTAATGCAGAGCAATACATTTAAGAATTTTATTACCAGCCTATCTTTTCTTTTTTTATTTTCAATTAATTTATCGGCGCAACAAGGAGATGCAGTCAACGGCAAAAAATTGTACAATATCAATTGTGCAGCTTGTCATAAATTAGATAAGAAACTAATTGGTCCTGCTTTAAAAGGAATTAGTGAAAAAAGAACAAATGAATGGTTACAATCTTGGATAAAAGATAATAATGCTTTAAGAGCTAGTGGTGATCAAGATGCTATAGATCTTTTTAATGAATACAATGGTATGCCAATGATGGCTTACCCGCAATTATCAGAGCAAGACATTAATGATATCCTTGTTTATACAGATGATAAACCTGCGACTGTTGAAAGTTCTGCAACCGATACTGCTGAAGGTGGATCTATACAAGCTGTTGATCCGAAAGTTGCTATTGGTAAAAAAATATTTCAAACCAATTGTGCAGCTTGTCATAAATTGAATAGAAAATTAATTGGCCCTGCCTTAGGTAATATGGCAGATAAAAGAGATATCGCTTGGTTAAAATCATGGATTAAAGACAATAACGCTTTAAGAGCAAGTGGTGATCAAGATGCCATTGATATTTTTAATGAATACAACGGAATGCCTATGACTCCGTTTCCTCAGTTATCCGATGAAGATATTGATGCAATTATTGCGTATACTACTGCGGGTGATGTTAAAAAAATTGCTGCAATTGATGCCCAATCAGATAACCTTGCAAAACCACAATCAACAGCATGGATGAGTTATATAGTAATCTTTGTGATTCTATTGGTTGTTGCATGGGTTTATTTGATGAGTAATAATGGTTTCTTAAAAATTGTAGCTACTATTTTTGTGTTATTATTAGGTACTTATATGTTATTTGATTCTTTAATGGATATTGGAATAGATCAGGGTTATCAGCCTATTCAGCCAATAGCATTTTCACATAAAATACACTCGGGTGATAATAAAATTGATTGTCAATATTGTCATTCATCTGCAAAAAACAGTAAAACTTCCGGAATTCCTTCTGTAAATGTTTGTATGAACTGTCATAAAAGTATTACCGAATATACTGGGCCTGTTTCTTCAGAAAAAGACAAAGCATTTTACGATGGTGAAATTCAAAAAATTTATGACGCCATTGGCTGGGATCCTGAAAACTTAACCTATATAGAAGGTTATGAACAAAAACCAATTAAATGGGTGAGAGTACATAATTTGCCTGACTTTGTATATTATAACCATTCTCAACACGTAACAGTTGCTGGGATGAAATGTCAAAAATGTCATGGTCCTGTTGAAACAATGGAAGAAGTTGCTCAATTCGCCCCGTTAACAATGGCTTGGTGTATAAATTGTCATAAAGAAACTAATATCGATTTAAAAGGCAATGAATATTATGATAAAATACACGAAACATTTGCAAAAAAGTTTGGTGTTAAAAAAGTTACTGTGGCCGATTTAGGAGGTAGGGAATGTGCAAAATGTCACTATTAAGAAGTAATTAAAATATTAAAAAGATTTAATAATTAAAATAGTACAATCTTTAAATCTTTCAATCATTAAATAAAAATTATAAATGGCATCTAACAAGAAATACTGGAAAAGTGTTGAAGAACTAAATCCAAATAGTTCGATTGTTGAAAAGCTGAGTAAAAATGAATTTGTTGAAGAAATTCCAACAAGTGAATTTTTAGGAGATAAAGAATCATTAGAAACTAGTGAGACTTCTCGAAGAGACTTTTTGAAATACGTTGGATTTTCTACAGCAGTTGCGTCTTTAGCCGCTTGTGAAGGACCAGTAATTAATTCTATTCCTTATGTAGTGAAACCCAATGATGTTATTCCTGGTGTTGCAGATTATTATGCAACAACTATGGCTGATGGTTTTGACTTTGCAAATATTTTGGTTAAAGTTCGTGAAGGGCGACCGATAAAAATAGAACCGAACAAAGATGAATCGAACGGAGCAACTAACGCAAGAGTACAAGCATCGGTATTATCACTATACGATAACAATCGGTTAAAAGGACCTTTGTCTAATGGAGCGAGTATTGATTATAAGACCTTAGACACTGAGATTATTGCAAAACTTAACAGCTTAAAGGAAAATGGTGAAAAAATAGTTTTCTTAACTGGTACTTGCGCTAGTCCATCTACAAAAAGTTTGATCGATAAATTTACAGAATCTTATGGCAATGTTGTACATGTAATCTGTGATGCTATATCGGAAAGTGCCGCACTTAATGCATTTGAAAAAATGTATGGTTTTAGAGCCTTAGCTGATTATGATTTCGCTAAAGCGGATGTAATCGTTTCGGTAGGGGCAGATTTTTTAGGAGATTGGCAAGGTGGTAACTTTACAACAGGATACGCAAAAGGTAGAGCACCTAAAAAAGGTAAAATGTCACGTCATATTCAATTTGAATCTAACATGTCATTAACCGGAGGAAATGCCGATAAGAGAATTGTTATTAAGCCATCACAACAAGCACAGGTTATGCTTAAATTATATCACGCTGTTGTGAAGGGAATTTCTACTAAAGAGGCAGGTCCAATAAATGATGCTGTACAAAAAGCTGCTGCACAAATTAGAAAAGCCGGGAGAAATGCTGTTGTTGTTACAGGAATACAAGATGAAAATGCGCAATTATTAGCCTTGGCTATTAATAATCATATGCAAAGTAAGGTGATAGATGTTGTTGTAACAAAAAATATACGTCACGGTAATGATGCTAAAGTAGCTCAATTAGTAAAAGATATGAGTTCTGGTAGTATTGGGGCAATATTAATGTACGATACAAACCCAGTTTATACCTTACCAAAAGGATCAGCTTTTGGAGAAGCATTAAAAAAAGTAAAATTATCAGTTGCTTTTACCATGTCTGAGAGTGAAACCTCAAAGGCAACACAATATGTAATTGCAACACCTCATTATTTAGAAGCTTGGGGCGATGTGGTTATTAAAAAGGGTCAATATAGTTTAATACAACCTACTATAAATAAATTATTTGATACACGACAGTTTCAGGAAACTTTATTAAAATGGACAGGTAGCAATGAAAGCTATTATGATTATTTAAAAAATCAATGGGAATCCAATGTTTTAGCCGGTAAATCATGGAATAGAACCTTACATGATGGCACTTTTAATGTTAGCCTTCCAGAAAGTGAAGTAATCGTAAATGATATTGACTTTGGTGCAGTAGGTTCAGCCTTAGCTAAAGTGAAGGGAAGTGAACTTGAATTAACGCTATACACGAAAGCAGGATTAGGAGATGGGCAACAAGCGAGTAATCCTTGGTTGCAAGAATTACCGGATCCAATTACAAGAACTTCTTGGGATAATTACTTATTGGTTTCACGAATAGATGCCGAAAAACTAGAATTAAAAAACTGGACGGTTGATAATGGAGCCTTAAATGGTGATTTGGTTAATATTACAGGCAATGGTGTAACAATTAACAATGTAGCTGTTTATATTCAGCCAGGTCAAGCTCCTGGTTCAGTTGCCTTAGCAGTAGGTTATGGTAGAACAGGATTGCAAAAAGAAATGAATATTGGTGTTAATGCTTATCCTTTTTCAGGAGCAGCATTCCAAAATATAAGTATTGAAAAGGTTTCTGGTGAGCATAAATTTGCTTGTGTACAGTTACAACATACCATAATGGGGAGAGAAGGGGAGATTACTAAAGAAACTACTTTAGCTAATTTTATTTCAAAACCAAAAGAAGAATGGAATCAAGAGCCTTTATTTTCATTAAATCACCAAGAAGTTACACAAGATAAAGTAGATCTTTGGGAAAGATTTGATGATAGTATAGGAGTTAAGTTCAATTTATCAATTGATTTAGGAACTTGTACTGGGTGCGCGGCTTGTGTGGTTGCATGTCATGCAGAAAATAATGTTCCGGTGGTTGGTAAACATGAGATTAGAGTAAGTAGAGATATGCACTGGTTGCGTATTGACAGATATTACACTAGTGATATGACTGTTGAAAAAGGTAAAGAAGAAGGGGTTTTCGGTTCGGGTGCTTATTTTAACGCACAAACACATCCTTCGGATGCACCAGAAGTTGCATTTCAGCCAGTAATGTGTCAACATTGTAATCATGCTCCATGTGAAACAGTTTGTCCAGTAGCCGCAACATCTCACGGTCGTCAAGGACAAAACCAGATGGCTTATAACCGTTGTATAGGAACTCGTTATTGTGCAAATAACTGTCCGTATAAGGTACGTAGATTTAACTGGTTTAAATATGCAAACAACAATGAGTTTGATTTTAATTTAAATAATGATTTGGGTAGAATGGTATTGAATCCTGATGTGGTTGTAAGATCAAGAGGGGTAATGGAAAAATGTTCTATGTGTATCCAAATAACACAAGCTACAATATTAGAAGCTAAAAAAGAAGGCAGACCAATAGTTGATGGAGAATTTCAAACAGCATGTTCAAATGCTTGCCCTTCAGGCGCAATTGTATTTGGTGATGTGAATGATGAATTAAGTAAAGTAGCACATTTAAGTCAAGATGATAGAAGCTTTAAATTATTAGATTTTGTAGGAACTAAACCAAATGTATTCTATCAACTTAAAGTTAAAAATACTAACGAAGCTTAAGGGCATTGTTAAACAAAGAAGAAACAAAATAGAAGAATAAATTAATATTATAAAAAACTATGTCTCATTACGAAGCACCTATTAGACAACCATTAATTTTAGGAGATAAAAGTTATCACGACATTTCAAATGATATAGCTGCACCAATTGAAGGTAAAGCTAATAAATGGTGGTGGGCCGTATTCAGCTTGGCTCTTATCGCCTTTTTATGGGGAATAGGTTGTATTATTTACACCATTGGTACAGGTATTGGTGTTTGGGGATTAAATAATAAAATACAATGGGCTTGGGATATTACAAACTTTGTATGGTGGGTTGGTATCGGTCATGCCGGAACATTAATCTCGGCAGTATTATTGTTATTCCGTCAAAAATGGAGAATGGGTATTAACCGTTCTGCAGAAGCAATGACAATTTTTGCAGTATTTCAAGCAGGTTTGTTCCCTATCATTCATATGGGAAGGGTATGGAATGGATATTGGACCATGCCAATTCCGAATCAATTCGGGTCTTTATGGACCAACTTTAACTCACCATTATTATGGGATGTATTTGCAATTTCTACATATTTGTCAGTTTCAGTAGTGTTTTGGTGGACAGGTTTATTGCCTGATTTTGCAATGATAAGAGATAGAGCAACTAAACCTTTTCAAAAGAAAATTTACAGTTTGCTAAGTTTTGGTTGGAGTGGTAAAGCAAAAGATTGGCAGCGATTTGAAGAAGTATCTTTAGTTTTAGCCGGTTTAGCAACTCCTTTAGTGCTATCTGTACACACAATTGTATCTTTTGATTTTGCTACTTCGGTAATTCCTGGATGGCATAGTACAGTTTATCCTCCTTACTTTGTTGCAGGAGCGGTGTTCTCAGGTTTTGCAATGGTACAAACCTTATTGATTATAATGCGTAAAGTTTCAAATTTGGAAGACTATATTACTAGAGATCATATTGAAAATATGAACAAAGTAATTTTGCTAACAGGTGGTATTGTAATGGCCGCATATTTATCAGAATTTTTTATTGGATGGTACTCAGGTAGTTCATACGAAGATTTTGTTTATTTATCTATTGGTGCAGCAACAGGCCCTTATGCTTGGGCATTTTGGATTTTAATTTTTTGCAATGGAGTATTTCCACAATTGTTATGGATTAAAAAATTAAGAAGAAGTTTTACGGTGTCATTTATAATGGCAATTATTATAAATATTGGTATGTGGTTTGAACGTTTTGATATTATAGTGATTAACTTAAGTAGAGGTCATTTACCTTCAACTTGGACACAGTTTTCGCCAACATTTGTTGATGTGGGTATATTTATTGGAACTATTGGATTTTTCTTTGTATTGTTTTTACTGTACGCAAGAACTTTTCCTGTAGTTGCACAAGCTGAAATTAAATCGATTTTGAAATCATCAGGTAATGGTTACAAACGAGCAAGAGATAATAAATAGAAATACAATTTTATATAATTGAAATAAATATAACAAAATGAGCAATAAAGTTATACATGCATTATACGACGACGACGACGTGCTTCTAAAAGCTGTAAAAGATGTTCGTGAAGCAAATCATCATATTGAAGAGGTGTTCACTCCTTTTCCGGTTCACGGTTTAGAAAAAGCCATGGGACTAAAAAATACTAGAATTGCAATAACATCATTTATTTATGGATTGATCGGGTTGGGTTTCTCTGTTTGGATGATGAATTATATGATGATTGAAGATTGGCCACAAAACATTGGTGGTAAGCCAAGCTTTAGCTATGTAGAAAATATGCCGGCTTTTGTACCAATTATGTTTGAATTAACTGTGTTCTTCGCTGCACATTTAATGGTTATAACATTTTATATGCGTAGTAAGATTGGCCCTTTTGTTAAAGCTACCAATCCTGATCCACGAACAACTGACGATAAGTTTTTAATGGAAGTTACGGTAACAGGTGACGAAAATGAATTGACCGAATTTTTAAAACAAAGTGGCGCAATAGAAACTAAAATTGTAGACAAGCATTAATAAGATATAGAAATGAAAAATTTGATTAAACTAGCATTTATAGGTATATTTTTAGTAATACTTGCTTCTTGTAGTAGTGATAAATCTATGAAAAGGAGTGTTCAATACATGTCAGAAACGGATATGTATACATCTGTACCCTATGATGCTTATTCAGACAATCCATATTTTAAAAATGGAATAAGTGCACAATTGCCAGTGCCAGGCACAATACCTAGAGGTGTAGTTGTGTATGAATACCCAGATACACAGCAGGGATATGAAGCAGCTAGAGATTCATTGAGTTCTCCTATTATTAAGAATGAAAATAATTTGGCAAAAGGAAAACAAAATTTTGAAATTTACTGTGCGGTTTGTCATGGTAAAGCCGGTGATGGTCAAGGTGTTTTGGTTAAAAATGAAAAAATTTTGGGCGTTCCTAACTTTAAAGATAGAGAGATAACAGAGGGTAGTATCTACCATGTGATTATGTATGGAAGAAATATGATGGGATCTCATGCATCACAATTAAACGATAAAGAACGTTGGCAAGTGGTTCAATATGTAGACCAGCTTAGAGCAGACATGTTAAAGTAATAAAATAAATTAGTAAAAATAAATACACAATATAAAATGTATACATTTTCAGGAAAATTAAAAACGTTTTCAATCGCATTAATGATTCTTGGTGCCTTAGGTATGGGATATGGTTTTTTTACCGCTCCTAAAACTACCGAAGATGTTAAAGAGGCTTTACATCAAAATCAAAACGATCACGAAGTAAGTAAAGAGGTGATGCATGAAGCTGCATCAACACATCAAAATTCGGATACAGAGTCACATAGCGCAGAAGAAGAACAAAGTCATTTAGAACATCTTTTACATCAAGGTCAAAATCGCCCTTGGGCTGCATTTTTTATTGCAGCATTCTTCTTTTTAATGATAGCAGTAACGGTTTTGGTATTTTACTCCATTCAATGGGCGGCACAAGCTGGTTGGTCTATAGTTTTGTTTAGAGTAATGGAAGCGATTACCGCCTATATTTTGCCTGGTTCAATTTTATTGTTTGCGTTTTTATTGGCTTCTGGCCTACACTTAAATCATATATATGTTTGGATGGCGGAAGGTACTTTTGATCCTACAAGCGAAAACTACGATGCAATTATAGATGCTAAAAGTTGGTGGTTGAACACGCCGGGGTGGTTAATAAGAAGCTTTATCTATTTGTTTGTTTATAATATTTTTAGATGGATGTTGCGTAAGAATTCTCTTGCATTAGATGTTAGTTCGGATGCTAAAATCTACAAAAGAAATTTTAATTTATCGGTTGCATTTATAGTAATTTTCGGAATATTGGAATTATTTATGTCTTTTGATTGGTTGATGACTTTAGACCCACATTGGTATAGTCAATTGTATTCTTTTTATGTATTTGCAAGTATGTTAGTGTCTGGTATAACTGTAATTGCTTTGGTAACTATATATTTAAGAGCAAAGGGATTTTTACCTTTTGTTAATGATTCTCATGTACACGATTTGGCAAAATATATGTTCGGTTTTAGTATTTTTTGGACATACTTTTGGTTTGATCAGTTTATGTTACAGTGGTATGCGAATCTACCAGAAGAAGCGGCATATTTTTACCCTAGATTAATTGGTTCATACCAATTCTTATTTATTGGTATGGTGGTATTGAACTTTGTGTTTCCAATTTTAATATTAATGAATAGTGATTATAAACGTATTCCTTGGTTCGTTGTATCGGCCGGTATTTTTATATTAATAGGGCATTATGTAGATATTTATCAATTGATTTCACCCGCTACTGTTGGAGATAGCTGGAGCTTTGGTATTCCTGAATTTGGTGCATTGGCATTTTTCTTTGGATTGTTTGTCTTTGTGATATTCAATGCTTTGAGTAAAGTTAGTTTACATGCCAAAGGAAACCCTTTTATGAAGGAAAGCGAATTGTACCATTATTAATTAAAGGTGGGTTCTAAAAATTCATTTCTTTACTTACGCCTTTTTTTATTTATTAAATAAGTGTTCGTGATGTGCTTCGCAATTCAAAAAACAAAGAGAATAAATGACCTGCCTGCCGGCAAGGCAGTGATGCGAGGCTCTATTTTTTTTGAATAGCCTTAGCTATTGAAAAAAAATATAACGAA
>CAYPHN010000038.1:0-4900 GCA_964410265.1 uncultured Flavobacteriaceae bacterium
TGTAATGCAACTTTAATACCACCTGCAACAACTGCCGGAGATATATCACCTGCGGCCTCAATCGAGTCAAATGCACCAATCATACCAATTACCGTTCCCATAAACCCAAGCATTGGAGCCAATGAAATAAATAATGATAACCACGAAACATTTTTTTCTAATAAGCCCATTTGAACACCACCATAAGATACAACTGCTTTTTCAGCAGCTTCTACGCCTTCGTCCATTCTATCTAATCCTTGATAAAAGATTGATGCAACTGGTCCTTTTGTGTTTCTACAAACTTCTTTTGCTGCCTCAACACCACCAGAACTCATAGCCTCTTCAACACTATTTACTAATTTGTCAGTATTAGTTGTTGCCATGTTTAAATAGATAATTCGCTCTATTGCAATTGCCAAACCTAAGATTAAGGTTACTAATACAATTCCCATAAAGAAAGGTCCACCTTCAATAAAACGTAGTTTTAATTCTTGATGAAAAGTTTTGTCTTCAACAACTTGTTCTGTTTGTGCATAAATGCTTTGAGCCGAGCTTAAAAACATTAATCCTGTAATCGAAAGGATAGAAAATACTTTTTTCATTTTTGTAAATCTTTGTTATTAATTTATTTAACGGGTTAAAGATATAAAATTTTTACTATAAAACATCTTACGCGGAGAGAAAGGGATTCGAACCCCTGTTACGATTTCTCATAAACACGCTTTCCAAGCGTGCGCCTTAAGCCACTCGGCCACCTCTCCAACAATGTTAAAATTTTATAGGGGGGCAAGTAACAAAAAAATATTTAATTGTGAAAATATTTATTGAAAAACTAACTCATTTCACCGCGTAAAGGGGTTTCAAACACAAATTTGAAATTATTTGCTGGTATATTCTCTCCAATTAAATATTTCAATTTGGCCACTGCTGACTCAGTTGTAATATCTTTTCCACTAATAATCCCAATTTTTTTTAATTGATTACTAGTTTCATAATGACCTAATATTACACTACCACTTATACATTGACTTACGTTTACAATAAATATATTGTTATTTATCGCATTTTTAATTAAATTGGTAAACCAAGTATCCGTTGGTGCATTACCTGCTCCGTAAGTTTCTAAAACAACGCCGTTCAAATTCGGGATTTTTAAAATATTTTTAACAATTTGTTCGTTAATTCCAGGGTACAGTTTTAAAATTACAATATTGGCGTTAAAGTTCTTTCTAACAATTAAGGGTTTATTATGCGTTACTTTTTTTAAGACATTGTCATTAAAAATTAAATGAACACCGCTTTCTCCTAACTGCGGAAAATTTGGTGAATTAAAAGCTTCAAACTGCTCGGAACTTACTTTTGTTGTTCTATTGGCTCTATATAATTGATATTCAAAATACAAGCACACTTCGCCAACTTTTGGTGAATCACCATTTTGGGTTGCCGCTATTTGAATTGCAGTAATCAAATTTTCTTTGGCATCGGTTCTCAAATCTCCAATAGGCAACTGAGAACCAGTAAAAATAACTGGTTTGCTCAAGTTTTCGAGCATAAAACTAATCGCCGAAGCCGTATAAGACATGGTGTCTGTACCACTTAAAACAACAAAACCATCAATGTTTTTGTAATGACATTCAATTATATCAGCAATTTTAACCCAATATTTTGGACTCATATTTGAAGAGTCAATAGGCTCATCAAAAGATACTGTATCAATCTCACAGTCTAAAAGGTTCAATTCAGGAATTTTATCCTTAATCTGTTCAAAATTAAAGGCTTTTAATGCATTTGATTTATAATCTTTAACCATACCAATGGTTCCACCAGTATAGATCAATAAAATATTTGGTATTTTTGCAAGCATCCTATTTTTTTAAATTTGCATGTTTATTGTTGTAAAAGTATTAATTAAATTTAAAATTTATCAAAACTATGTCAGGTTCTTTTTTATTAATTATATTAATTGGCTTGGCCGGAATGTTTGTGCAAAGCAAATTAAAAAATAAATTTAAAAAATATTCAAAATTACATTTACAAAATGGATTGAGCGGTAAAGAAATTGCTCAAAAAATGTTGGCAGATAATGGTATATCTGATGTAAAAGTTATCTCCGTAAAAGGCCAGTTAACCGATCATTACAACCCACAAAATAAGACAGTTAATTTAAGTGAATCCGTTTATAACGAAAGAAATGCCGCAGCGGCAGCTGTTGCAGCACATGAATGTGGTCATGCAGTACAACATGCCAAATCCTACAAATGGCTTAGCTTACGTTCTAGCCTAGTTCCTGCAGTTGGCATCTCATCAAAACTTGCTAGCTTTATTTTAATTGCCGGTATTTTTACAGTAAACACCTTCCCTTCATTATTACTTATAGGCATTTTTTTGTTTGCTGCAACTGTAGTATTTAGTGTGGTAACTTTACCTGTTGAATATGATGCAAGTAATAGAGCATTGGCATGGCTTAAAAATAAAAATATGCTAACAGCAAACGAACAAGATGCCGCTAAAGATGCTTTAAAATGGGCCGCAAGAACCTATGTCGTCGCTGCATTAAGCTCCATAGTAACGCTATTGTATTATCTGAATATTTACAATAGCAGAAGTTAATTTAAATACTATTGATTTACTTTTTAAATTGTTTAATTAAATTTTTAACTGTCTATCAATTTGCTGATCTAAAGAAATAAATGTTTCTGTTCTAGCTACCCCTTTGATATGTTGAATTTGATGATTTAAAACCTGCATTAAGTGTTCATTATCTTTACATAAAATTTTTACAAAAATTGCGTAATTACCTGTAGTATAATGACTTTCAATCACTTCATCAATTTCTTTCAATCGTTTAGTAGCATCTTTATATTTACTTGAACTATCCAAAAATATACCAACAAATGCTAAAGTTTTAAAACCTAATACCTTAGGGTTGATAATAAATTTCGAACCCTTAATTAAACCCGATGCTTCTAATTTTCTTAACCTTTGGTGAATTGCAGCACCTGAAATTCCAATTTCTCGCGCTATACTTAAAATTGGCGTTCTTGCATCAATCATTAACTGATTCAATATTATTTTATCGATACCATCAATTTTAACATTAAAATCTTTCATGTGTTTATATTTATTGTTTTTTAACGGACACATGCTGTTCGCTTTTAATCATCCCCTTAGGTGTCAAAATTTGGCATGCTCGTCTCATATATTTCTATTTGTAAGTAAAAGTAAAAAATAAAGGGATATGAAAAATCATATCCCTTTATTTTAGTATTAATATTTAATAAAAGCACCTATTCTGGTTGCAAAACAAAATCTTCCATAAATTTTGTTGTATAGTTGCCTGAAATATAATCTGGATTATCCATTAATTGTCTATGAAACGGGATTGTTGTTTTAATACCTTCAATAACAAACTCATCTAAGGCTCTTTTCATTTTACTAATCGCCTCTTCACGAGTTTGTGCTGTAACGATTAATTTCGCAATCATAGAATCATAATAGGGCGGAATGGTATAACCTGCATAAACATGTGTATCTATTCTAACACCATGACCTCCAGGTGCATGGAAAATTGTGATTTTTCCAGGAGAAGGTCGGAAATCATTAGAAGGATCTTCCGCATTTATTCTGCATTCAATGGCATGTTGGTCTGGATAATAATTAATTCCTAAAATTGGAATTCCTGCTGCAACTTTTATTTGTTCTCTTATCAAATCAAAATTTGCAATTACCTGTTCGGTAATAGGATGTTCTACCTGAATTCGTGTATTCATTTCCATAAAGTAAAATTTTCTGTGTTTATCCACTAAAAATTCTACTGTTCCTACTCCTTCATATTTTATACTTTCTGCAGCTTTAACTGCTGCTTTTCCCATTTTATCTCTTAGAGATTTGGTCATAAATGGTGAGGGTGTCTCTTCCGTTAATTTTTGATGTCTTCGTTGTACCGAACAATCTCTTTCCGATAAATGACATGCTTTTCCTTTAGAGTCTCCAATAATTTGTATTTCAATATGTCTAGGTTCTTCAATTAATTTTTCTAAGTACATGGCATCATTACCAAAAGCTGATTTTGCCTCTTGTCGGGCTGAATCCCAAGCATTTTGCAAATCTTCAGGTTTCCAAACAGCACGCATCCCTTTGCCGCCACCACCTGCAGTGGCTTTTAGCATAACAGGGTATCCAATTTTAACAGCGGTCTTACTCGCAATTGGAAATGAAGATAAAATCCCGTTTGAGCCTGGAATTGTTGGGACACCTGCTTTTATCATGGTTGCTATAGCCGAAGCTTTATCTCCCATCAAATTAATCATTTCCTCTGTTGCTCCAATAAATTTTATACCATGCTCTTTACAAATTTTTGAAAATCGAGCATTTTCAGCTAAAAATCCATAGCCTGGGTGAATAGCATCCGCATTTGTTATCTCAGCTGCTGCAATAACATTTGAAATTTTTAAATAGGATTCATTACTTTGTGGGGGTCCAATACATACCGCTTCGTCTGCAAATCTAACATGTAAACTTTCTTCATCGGCAGTTGAGTAAACTGCGACCGATTTTATTCCCATCTCCCTACACGTTCTTATTATTCGAAGTGCAATTTCTCCTCTATTGGCAATTAATATTTTTTTAAACATAATTTTAAAAAATTATAAATTTAATTAACCCAATTTATTGTGGGTCAATAAATTCGATTTAATTAAGAAGGATCTACTAAGAAAAGTGGCTGATCAAATTCAACTGGTGATGAATCTTCAATCAAAATTTTAACAATTTTACCTGCAACTTCAGATTCTACCTCATTAAATAATTTCATTGCTTCAATAATACAAACCGTATCACCCACTTCAACTGTATCACCTACCTTTACAAAAAGCGGTTTATCTGGTGAAGGTTTTCTATATAATGTACCAATGATTGG
>CAYPHN010000038.1:4937-10872 GCA_964410265.1 uncultured Flavobacteriaceae bacterium
TCACTTGACTCACTTTCTGATGTGACTTGAACTTCTTCATTCGACACCACCGGTTGAGCAATAGGTTGTTGTACGACAGGCATTTGTGGCATAGCAGCTTGTTGATAAACCGTAGTTTCTGTTTTACTTGAACCTGTTTTAATGGTGATTTTTATATCTTCCATTTCTAATTTTACCTCACTAGCTCCAGATTTTGCGACGAATTTAATTAGATTTTGAATTTCTTTTAACTCCATAATATTATTATTTTGAATTTTATTTATGAATTATAACACCATTTAAAATAAATGGCTCCCCATGAAAAACCACCACCAAAAGCAGCGATAATTACATTGTCTCCTTTTTTAAGATTTTTTTCATAATCAGCTAATAATAAAGGTATTGTAGCCGAAGTAGTGTTTCCGTATTTTTCAATATTAAGCATTACTTTTGAAGGTTCTAATTTTAACCTTCTTGCTGTCGCTTCAATAATTCGCTTATTTGCCTGATGTGCAGCCAACCACACTATATCATTATTTTCTAAATTATTTCTATGCTTTATTTTTTCGCAAACATCAGCTATATTGAAAACAGCATTTTTAAATACTGTTTGACCATCTTGACGTACATAATGCAATTTGTTCTTTACCGTTTCTTCCGTTGCAGGTTTTAAAGATCCTCCTGCTGAAACTTGTAAAAATTCTCTACCAGATCCATCTGTTTTTAGGTATTCATCCTGAAAACCATTTCCTTCACTATTAGGTTCGAATAAAACCGCTCCAGCACCATCACCAAATATAATACACGTGGTTCTATCAGTATAATCTATCATCGATGAATTTTTATCTGCACCTATCAATAAAATCTTTTTATATCTACCCAATTCTATATAGCTGGATGCTACCGATATGCCATATAAAAAACTTGAACAAGCTGATTCTAAATCAAACGAAAAAGCATTTACTGCACCTAAACTTGTAGCAACATAAGCTGCAGTAGAGGCTGCTTGCATATCTGGAGTTGCTGTTGCTACAATAACCAAATCTATATCTTTCGGATCTAAATTGTTTTTTTTTATTAGTTCTTCTGCCGATTTAATTGCCAAAAATGAGGTTCCTTTGTTTTCACCTTTTAGTATTCTTCTTTCTTTAATCCCAGTCCTAGAGACTATCCACTCATCATTGGTTTCAACCATGGATTCCAATTCTTTATTTGTAAGAATATAATCAGGTACATATTTCCCAACAGCTGTAATAGCAGCAGTAATTTTTGTCATAATTTATTTATATGAATCTAATATTAAAAATAAAAATAGCGCTCAAAAGTATGAAAATAAAATTAGTCGATTATCCAAAATCAGACATTTTTTAGTAATTTTCACTACAAAACAACAAAAAAACCCTCAAATTTGAGGGTTTTTATCGTTTTTTAAACTTTTCTTAAGCTTGGTTTTCTGTAGCAGAATCAATTAATACTTGACCTCTATAGTAAAGTTTACCTTCATGCCAATGCGCTCTATGGTATAAATGAGCTTCACCTGTTGTAGGGTCTTTTGCTAATTGAGGAGCAATAGCTTTGTAATGTGTTCTTCTTTTATCTCGTCTTTGCTTCGAGGTTTTTCTTTTAGGATGTGCCATCTCTAGGTGTTTTTATCTGTTAATAACTTCTTTAAACCTTCCCATCTAGGGTCAATTTCCTTTATATTCTTATTCGTTTTTGGTTGTAATTCTTCAAGCTTTGTTAATATATCCGAATGCAATGTGCCATCTTCAATTCCTGGATGAACCTTTTTCTTAGGAACAGCCAAAACAATCATTTCATATATAAATTGTGCAACATCTATATGATGTTCACTATGTGGTATAATTAATATTTCTTCATTATCATTATTAAAATCTTCACCAAATTTTACAACCATTTCTAATTTACCATATACAGGTAGGTCAAAAGGCTCATTAGTCACATCACATGCCATATTTACGATTCCTTTTACCGAGAAATTAAGTTTAAAAAAAGTACTTTTTTTATCAAATTCTAAGTTGACTAATAAATTAGTATCTAAAAATTCATCATAATGAAAAGCTTCAAAGAACTTTTTTTCAATTTTATATTCAAAATGATGAATTTCTTCTTTTAATCCGAAAAACGATATGTCGTAAATATTCGATATTCGTTTCATTTAAAATATGAATTTGAGCGCGCAAAGATAGTAAATAATACTAATTTAAAAAACTAGATTGTAAAAAATATTGTCTAATTAACTTTTAATTTATTTTCAACTAGCATCTTATACTCTTTTCTTGTTTTAAATATAGATAGCGCTGCGAATAAAGCTTCTTTAAAAGAGTTGTTATTTGCTAATCCCTTACCTGCTATTTCATATGCCGTGCCATGATCGGGTGAGGTTCTTATCTTATCTAAACCAGCTGTAAAATTAACTCCATTACCAAAAGAAAGGGTTTTAAATGGCGCCAATCCTTGATCGTGATACATGGCCAACACAGCATCAAATTTTTTATAATTTTCAGCACCAAAAAAACTATCTGCAGCATATGGACCAAATACTAGTTTTTCTGATTTGTAAATTTCTTGTATCGTTGGACTTACAATTTCGTCATCCTCATCACCTATTACGCCATGATCACCACAATGCGGATTTAATCCTAATACTGCTATTTTGGGTTTTGCAATATTAAAATCCTGAACAAGTGTTTTATGCATTATTTCAACCTTCTTTTCAATTAATTCAGCAGTAATCGATTCTGCAACTTTACTAACAGGAATATGCCCGGTGATCAAACCTATTTTTATTGAATCCGTCATTAATATCATTAAACTTTCACCAGTGATGTTCTTTTCCAAATACTCTGTATGCCCTTGAAATTGAAAATTATCCGATTGAATATTTTGTTTATTTATTGGTGCCGTTACCAAAACATCAATATCTCCGTTATTTAATGCTTGGGTTGCGCTTTGTAAAGATTCAAAAGCGTATTTACCCGAAACCTCTGTTGCTTTACCCAGTTCAATATCAATCATTTCTCTCCAAACATTCATCAAATTCAGTTTGCCATGAGTTATCTTATCTAAAGTATCAATGCCATGTACATTTGTATGAAGTTCTAAAGCTTTTTTATGGTAACTTATTACCTTATTTGATGCAAAAATTATAGGTGTACAAAAATCTAGCATTCTAGTGTCTTCGAAAGATTTTAATATTATTTCAACACCTATTCCGTTTAAATCTCCAATACTAATACCAACTTTTATTTTTTCAGATTTCTTCATGCAACTCCTTAATAATTATTAATTTTGGCTATTATAAATTTTTGACAAATTTAATCAATATTAATTAGAATATGTTCACAGGAATAATAGAAGAATTAGGAGAGGTAACAAACCTAAAAACGGAAAAAGAAAATTTACATATAACTGTTAGAAGTAATCTTTCTTCTGAGTTAAAAATAGACCAAAGTTTGGCCCACAATGGAGTTTGTTTAACCGTTGTAGGACTTAATGAAAATTCCCATACGGTTACAGCCATTAAAGAAACCCTTGACAAATCTAACATAGGCAAATTAATGGTGGGAGATAAAGTAAATCTTGAAAGAGCCATGCAATTAGGGGCGAGACTTGATGGACATATTGTTCAAGGACATGTAGATCAAATAGGAACTTGTACCGCTATAAAGGAGGTAGATGGAAGTTGGTTTTTTACGTTTAATTACAATACCCATTTAAATAATATAACCATTGAAAAAGGGTCCATTACCATAAATGGCATTAGCTTAACAGTGGTCAACTCCAATGAAAACGGATTTAGTGTAGCTATTATACCTTACACCTATGAAAATACGAATTTTCATCAATTTAAGGTTGGTGATCTTGTAAATTTAGAATTTGACGTAATTGGTAAGTATGTTGCAAAATTACTAAATAAGTAATTTATTTTTTTGAATTATAAACCTTTCTAACCGCAAAACCAATTGCAACCAAAAACAACCCTATAATCCCTCCATCAATGGGTACACGAGGTGGTGGTGGTGGTGGGCCACCTGCAAACATATTGTTTACAACGAAAATAAAAGCCAAAAATATTACTGCCTTTAAGTATTTATTTATCATACAATTTTTTTTCGTTTAGATTTCTATAACGTAATTAAACCTAATTTGTTGCAAATATATAAAAAGGATTAAACAAAATATCAACAACTATTATTTTTTTTATTATTTATACAAGTATATTACTAAAAGTTAACATAAACATTGCAAACTAAGTATAAAAAATATTTTCAATTAAATTTTCTATCTCAAAAAAAATAAACTATTTCAAGTGATACAAAATAAAGGTAATTAATTTAAAAAATATTTGGTATTCCATTCATTATATCCTCTTCTCCACATAATGGCTGCCTCTAAATATAAATGTTCTAATATTGGCTTATCATCAGTTAAGACTACCGCATCATTTAAGTCCATACTTGATGCGTCAATCGAAATTCCTTCCTCAGAAATATCTTTCTGAAAAGTATTTTTTTTACAAATAAAAATAAGATTTCGGCTAGTTTCTGGTCCCGGAGTTGCAATTAAATTCACATAAAAACCTTGATCTTTTAATGTTTTATAAATAGACCGCGCTGCTTTGCCCTTACTACCTGAAATGAAACCATAAAAATTAATTGTTAAAATACCTTCCTTTGTCAATCGGTTACTTATTTCATGAAAAGCCTCTTTTGTTAATAAATGAATGGGAGGAGTTTCACTATGGTATAAATCATAAATAACAATGTCATACTTTTTTGTTGTTGTGTTTATAAAGTGCCTAGCATCATCAATGACAACCTCTACATCATTATCAATATAAAAATATTGTTTTGCGATTATGGCTATCCGCTTATCCAATTCAACTACTTCAACTTGCAGTTGGTTAGATCTTAATTGCTTGTACAAAGTACCTCCTCCTAAACCCAATAACAATGCATTATTTCCCTGCCGGTAGTTAAGAATGTTTTTCGTTAATATATTAACATAATCCCAATAACTTTTATTGGGATCTTCTTTATCCATTACTGTTTGTGATATATTATTCACCATTAACTCTCGGTATACTTTGGATTCATTTGATCCATTAATAGTTAATTCTCTATCAACTACTTTAATTTCTCCTAAAATTCCTTCCGACTTGTAAATTATACCTTTATCTTTATCATTGGTATTTAAACCCCATGACAATATTGGAATAATTAATATTAAAACAAGGCTTAATTTAAACGTTTTAGTAAGCATAAATAAAATTAATGCAGATATTATCACTAGTATACCATAGGTATATAAAGTCAATGTAATTCCGAATTGTGGAAAGGTATAAAACCCAATAGTGAAAGTTACTATGATTCCACCAAAAGTTGATACGGCATAAACATTACCACTACTCTTACCCGAATTTTCTGAATAATCTGTTATCATATTGATTATCAAAGGAGAGGTAGAACCAAAAAGCATTAAGGGTATAAATAAAAAACTTAATAGTGAAAATACAGTACCCGATAAAAGGTCTAATTGAATAGTTAAAGGCATAATCAAATTACTTATTACTGGGGTCAAAGTTACCAGCACACCACCAATTAACATTATCCAATAAACTATTTCCTTTTTTTTATAATTTGACGAAATATATCCTCCCAAATAATAACCGCTCATTAAAGCGGTAAGGGTTACGCCCAATACAGATGCCCATACATAAATTGAAGTTCCGAAATATGGAGATAATATTTTTGCGCTGGATAATTCAACACACATTACAGCACCTCCTTCAATAAAGGCTAATACAAAAAGAACTTTTTTTAAAAAATTATTTTTTATCTCTTTCATAATAAGTTTTTTGATAGGGGTAAGTTTTTATATTATTTTTCTCGTTGCAATTAAAATTTTTTTTGAAACCAACTATCTCCGAGGC
>CAYPHN010000038.1:10882-16734 GCA_964410265.1 uncultured Flavobacteriaceae bacterium
TTATTTATCTGGTTTCATACCCAAATAAGTTGGGAACAAGCTTTGACTTAAAGGTGCAAAAATAGAAATTTATTAATTAGTTATACGATGTTTATATTATAATTGATAATCAGTAAGTTATAATCTCTCATATTTTAAAATGAGCTATCCTTTGGTGTTGAATTATGGTATAACTCAAAAAAAATTGCTTTTCTGTTCTTAAAAAATTTATATATTTACAAATATTATGGAAATATTAATTGCCTTAGTAATTGTTGTGATATTGATGGTTGTAGCAGCAACAAAATTTAATTTTCACCCTTTCTTATCTTTATTATTAGCTGCCATTGCCATGGGGTTTATTGGAGGTTTAAATGAAGAAGAGGTGATAAAAACATTAATGAACGGTTTTGGTAAAACTCTAGGAAGCATTGGTATTATTATAGCTTTTGGTACGATTATAGGTGCATATCTAGAAAAAAGTGGAGGAGCCAAAGCATTAGCAAATTGGGTTTTAAAAAAAATAGGCAATAAGAGATCTCCATTGGCAGTTAATATCACTGGTTTTTTTGTTTCTATTCCGGTTTATTGCGATTCGGGTTTTATTATTTTATCATCATTAAACAAAGCCATCTCTAAAAAAACCAAGATTCCTTTGGTAGTTTTAGGTGTCTCATTGGCGGCAGGTTTGTATGCAACTCATGTTTTTGTTCCGCCAACACCAGGCCCATTAGCAGCTGCCGCAGCCCTAGACGCTGATTTGGGCTTAGTAATTTTATTAGGTTTGGTGGTCGCAGTTCCTGTATCGTTAGTTGGTATGCTTTGGGCAAAATTTGTCGGTAAAAAATTGAGGTCAAATAGTATAAAAGATGTGACAGAAGAAAACAAGCCGGTTAATTTACCAAAAACAGGTTGGTCTTTTGCTCCTATAGTTACCCCTATCGTATTGATAGCCTTAAAATCATTTTCAACTTATCCAGCCCTCCCATTTGGGGAAGGAGCCATTAAAGAAATAATTGGTTTTATAGGCAACCCGATTATTGCTTTATTTATTGGCGTTTTTTTAGCTTTTAAACTAAAAGGAAAAGAATCAAAAGAAACCCATATGAATTGGGTAACGAGTGGATTAAGAGAAGCAGGTATTATTATTTTAATAACTGGTGCAGGAGGTGCTTTCGGAGCCATACTCAGGGCAACCGGTGTTGGTGATATAATTGGCGCCAATTTTTCAAATATGCAAATGGGTTTATTAGTGCCTTTTATTATTGCTGCTGTATTAAAAACAGCACAAGGTTCTTCTACCGTTGCCATTATTACTACGGCTGCTATTATTGCTCCTATATTGGGGTCGTTTGGTTTGGATTCTTCTTTCGGACGAGCTTTATCTGTTCTTGCAGTAGGAGCTGGAGCGATGACGGTATCGCACTTAAATGATAGTTTTTTCTGGGTTGTTGCACAATTTACGGAAATGGATACCGCCACAGCCTTAAAAAGTCAGACAGTATCTACTTTTTTTCAGGGCTTAACGGGTATAATCATTGTGATGCTTATGGGCATACTTTTCTTATAAATTTAAATAAAGCATGTGAAAATAATTGTAGCACCCGATTCTTTTAAAGAAAGCCTTTCCGCGAAAGCGGTAGCTTCCGCAATATCTAAAGGAATACTAAAGGTTTTACCAAAAGCCGAAATTATGCAAATCCCTATTTCAGATGGAGGTGAAGGATTGTTAGATGCCTTAGTAGAAGTTTTAGGAGGGAAACGACTTTCTGTATTTGTAAAAGACCCTTTGCTAAGAAATATAAAAGCTGAATACGCAATTATTGAAAATGGGAAAACAGCAATTATTGAAATGGCTCAAGCCTCAGGGTTAGTGCTATTAAAGGAAAGCGAAAAGTCACCATTACATACTTCAACTTATGGAACTGGACAATTAATTTTAGATGCATTAGATAGAGGATGTACAAAAATTATTATTGGCATAGGTGGTAGTGCAACAAATGATGGAGGAATGGGTATGGTTAAAGCTTTGGGAGGAAAATTTGTAAACAGAAATAATCAAGATATTGGGCATGGTGGTAAAGCTTTAGCTGATCTATATAAAATAGACCTTTCTGAATTTGATAAACGGATAGCAAATTGTAAAATCATTACCGCTTGTGATGTTACAAACCCATTAACGGGCGTAAATGGAGCTTCAATTGTGTATGGAGGGCAAAAAGGAGGTACAGCTGAAGAATTAAGAAGTCTAGACAATAACTTAATTCATTACGCTTCAATAATAAGAAAGAATCTCAAAATTGAAGTAGAAACCATAAAAGGTGCAGGTGCAGCAGGCGGAATGGGAGCAGCTTTACTAGCTTTTTTTGATGCTAAATTGGTAGACGGAATAGATCTTATTCTTAAAACACTTCGTTTAGAAGAACACATCATAAATTCTGATTTGATAATTACTGGTGAAGGAAAAATTGATAAACAAACGTTAAATGGAAAAGCTATTGTAGGACTTGCCAGAATCGCTAAAATAAATAAAGTGCCCTTAATTGCGATAGCCGGTAAATTAGGTGAGGGAATTGAACCTCTGCATAATAAAGGAATTCATGCTATTTTTTCTATTATTGATCAACCGATGAAACTATCCATGGCATTAAAAAATGCAGATAAATTAATTGAAAATCTAGTTGAAAATATAATGAGGACTTTAACTATTAAATTTTGATTTTATTAAAATTGAATTATCTTTCACAAGATTAAGGTTAAATGTTTCAGCATAGTCTTTACTATGATTACATATTTTAACGAAAATATTGTAAAAAAGAAATGATTATATGCGGCACTTTAAGGTTAATTTGGTAAAACACCTTTAACAATTTGATTGAAAGATTATGGTGAGTTAAATAAAATGAATCAAACTAAAATTATATATTGGTAACTACTGGCCTCTAAAAAAATTTACTAAACCTTTTTTGATGAAATACTTTTTTTATATTTTAATGGTATTACCATTTTTAATTAATGCTCAAGGTCAACGACCAGCAATTTTTTTTCGTGAAGATTTTAAAGAATCTCCACCGCAAACCCCTATTACACAGAGTCATATTACAAATTCTAATCTTGTTATTTCGCTATATGGTGAAGGTGCTGACTTAATAAAGAAAAGTCACCATGACAAACCTTATGATGACCCATATTATGTTTGGTCTGGATTATGTGAAGGTAATTGGGCCGTAACATTAAAGCATAACTCAAAATATGTTGAACTTACTAAACAATCAAAAATTAGATGGAGATCGAAACAATCAGGCTTTAGACAATTGCATATAATTCTTAAATTGGCTAATGGAGCTTGGCTAGTTAGTGATGTGTCAGATTCTTTATCAAAAGATTGGCGGATTAGTGAATTCAACATTTCGGATATAAAATGGATGTCGTTAGACATGGAAACCATTACAGAAAAAAACTGGGTTGAAAATCCAGATTTAAGTAAAGTGGAGGAAATTGGTTGGACTGATTTGATGAAAGGCGGAGGGTCAAAAGCCAGTTCTAGACTTGACTGGATCGAAGTGATTGGCTATTCAGTTGATAAATAATTTTTTTATAACTATAAAAAGTTGAATTATTTCTTAAGCCAATACTCATCAAACTATGGTGTTATTTATCTTTTAATCAAAAAAAACTAGAGGCCTTTCTTGCCGGTAGGCAGGCTTTGTGTCGAGGATAGTTCGTTTCAAGAATTTTTATTTGAAACAGCACTTTCAATTTTTCAATTGATAATTATTAAACAATTCAGAATTCCAAGTTTTTGTTGAATCGTAATTAATAGTAGTAATAAACACATGTAAATCTTTATTTTTTTTTAAAATACTTTCAATATCATTTTTTTGCATAACACTAAAAGCAGAAGCGAAACTGTCAGCAAGAGTACCAGATTTAGCAATTACAGTAACTTGAATTGATTTGGTAATCCCTAAACCTGTTGTTGGGTCAATAATATGAGAGTAATTAATATTATCAATTAAAAACTGTTGGAAATAATCACCGGATGTTGCAATAGACATATTGCTTATTAATAGAGTTTTTGATATACGATGGGCCAAAGAATTTGTGTAACTTAATTCAACATTCCATCCATTTTTATTTGGCGGAGGGTCACCTACCGTAATATCACCACCAAAATCAATTAATGCCTGATTAATATTATAATTTTTTAGCATCTTTAAAATCTTATCTGATGTATAACCCTTTGCTATCCCTCCCAAATCTATTTGTACTCTATGTTTTTTAAATGTTATTGTTTTATCTTTATCATTTAAAACAATGTATTTGTAGTCAACAACTTTTTTCGCTTGTAACAATTGTTGTTTTGTTGGTAGTTTATGTTTCTTTTTTGCCCTACGCCATAATTTGGTATAAGGGCTTACTGTAACATCAAACAGACCATCCGAAACTTGAGATATTTTATTAGCCTGAGAAAGGATATCAAATAATTCATCACTTACCTTAACTCGCTTGTTTGTTTCATAAGTGTTACATAGTTGCATTAATTCACTATTTTTATCATAGTCACTAAAGATTGTATTCAGGAATTTTACTTTTTTGAATAAAACCTGTGAAATATCATTTGCCTTTAATGAGTCTGAAGCATAAAATATAATTTTCAATTGAGTGCCCATGGCAACTTCACTAAATGAGAACCGTATTAAGTTTTGCCCTATTGCATTGTTGAATAATAATAATAATAAGAGAAATAGATTAGTCTTTTTCATAATTATTGATAATTTAATTACATGAAACGAGCATACCAAATTTTGACACACTAGAGAATAGCCTGCATTCAACTTGATTGGATGGCTAATAACGACAGCATGTAACAAATTTAATAAAATAATATATACACATGAAATAAGGTTATAAAATTAATAATAAAAATAGTTTCATATCCTTATTTTAAATCACATAAATATAAAAAAGGTTATTAATGATTAATTATATGCATTTCGTAACCTTAATTTACTTAAAATACAAATTAATTTATTAGTTTTACACCTTATTGATAGCTATCAATAAATAACTAGACATTTGAAACATCAATTTATTCTATGCTTTAGAGTTAATATTAAAATCACATCAAATCTATTAAATATTTAAACGTCTAATGAATTGTATTAAAAATTTATCTGTCATATTTTGGGTTTTAATAAGCTTCTTGTCCATGAATTCAAGTGTAGCTCAATCAAAATTTGTTTCAGATTCTATTTTAATTCAAAAAATTGGGCCTACAGATGTGTTTTTTGAAATGATTCAGGTTCCTGGAGCTATATATAAAATGGGAGTTGTCAATTCGGGTTCGACCCAAGTTTCAGATAAAAAACCTTTACACTTGGCTCAAATTGATTCCATGTGGGTCGGAAAATATGAGGTGACTTGGGAAGTATTTGAGTTATTCTTGGCTGAAAATAAAACTTTGTTTGATTCTATACCTAAAGAAGAATCAATAAAAATTGACGCAATTACTAGACCGAGCCCCCCTTTTGAGGATCCAAGTTTAGGAATGGGTAAAAAAAATTACCCTGTAGTAAGTATTTCTCCTTATGCAGCTATAACTTTTTGCAAATGGCTATCAGCTGTTACTGGAAGATTTTATCGTTTACCAACAGAAGCTGAATGGGAATATATTTGTAAAGGCGGAAGTACTAATGTTGATTTTTTCTCAGATAAGAGAAGTATTTTAAATCAATATGCTTGGAGCTATGAAAATAGTGATTATCAATATGCAAAAGTTGGACAAAAACTTCCAAACGCTTTTGGTATTTATGATATTTTAGGCAATTTGGAAGAATGGACACTAGACTTTTATGATTATGAGTTTTATA
>CAYPHN010000039.1:0-16677 GCA_964410265.1 uncultured Flavobacteriaceae bacterium
AACGCAAAATAGGCGTTTCGGCATTAAGCGAATTAAGTTTGGATGCAAAAAACTGGAAAACAGCCTATTGGACCAAGGAAAAAGGCTTGTTTGCAAAGGTTTTTGAAAACATAAGAGATATGGATGAAAGCATTGGCTTTTTATCGCAAAATTTAACTTCTTACAACTTGGAAGCTTTAAACGCCATAAAAAAAATACTTTGGAAAGATACGGATCATTGGGGTAGTTTACTTATTGAAAGGGCAGCAATTAGTGGTGCTTTAGTATTGTCAGATTTTACAGTAAAAGCACTGAATAATTTTAAAAAATGAAATATCTTAATTTAATAATGCTCCTTCAAGTTGATATTGAAGAGAAAATGAATAAAGCACCTGATAAAGAATATGAAATAGGGATTGCCATTGGTACTTATTTGCCTTTTGTCATTTTAGTAGTCATCGCATATTTTTTGTTTAACAGGGCAAAGAATAGGAAAGATTTTGAGGATTAGTTGTTAACAATATGAGTTATGAATTATGAGTTTTAAATTATGAATTGTGAATTGTGAATCTAAGGTAGATTCTTTGCTTGTAGCCTGTAATTTTACTTTTGCTTTTGGCTTTTGGCTTTTGGCTTTTGTGAGGAACATAATCTATTGTAAGGAAATTTCTTTATCTTCCGCTAACAATAAATAATTTAAACCCAAAACCTTATGCAACTTACTCAAGTAAATCCAACCCAAGATCAAATGGCGAAAATAAAGGCATATCCAAAAAATACGCCAATAGTCATGATCAATATTATTAAGTTTAAGAAAATTATCGAAAATGGAAATGAGACTGGTAAAGAGGCTTATGCGCGTTATTTTAGAAATGCCAAAGCCTTTGTTGCTGCTTCGAATGCAAAATTAATTTGGAAAGGGGTTGTTGCAACCACTATAATCGGAGATAATGAAAACGAGCCAGATATGGTGTTTTTAGTAGAATATCCAACAGTAGATCATTTTTTAAAAATGGTAGCTAATCCAGCTTATCAAAAAATTGCGAACGACAGAACCATAGCCTTAGAATATGGTGGTTTAATCGCATGTCAAACCCTTAAATAATGGAAAACATAAAAACACATTTTCGGACTTGCAACCTGTGTGAAGCCATGTGTGGCCTAGAAATAAAATATAGTGAAACAAATATTATCTCAATAAAAGGTGATAAAAAAGATATGTTTAGCAGAGGTCATATTTGTCCGAAAGCTGTTGCATTGCAAGACCTTTACCAAGACGAAGATCGCTTAAAAACACCTGTAAAAAGAACTGAAAACGGATGGCAAAAAATTTCATGGGAAGAGGCCTTTGATGAAGTAGCAAATCGATTAAAATCCGTTCAAAAAAAATATGGAAATGATGCTGTAGGATCTTATCAAGGTAATCCCAATGTACATAATTCAGGAATGATGTTATTTGTCACTCCTTTTATAAAAAATCTACATTCCAAACAAAAATATACGGCTACTTCTGTTGATCAATTACCCCATCATATTAGTTCTTTAAAAATGTTTGGGCATCATATGTTAATTCCAATTCCCGATATTGATCACACCGATTTTATGTTAATTATTGGAGGCAACCCTGTTGTTTCAAACGGTAGTTTAATGACGGCACCCGACTTTGCCAATCGTTTAAAAGCTATTCAAAAAAGAGGTGGTGAGTTTGTAGTTGTCGATCCTAGATTTACAGAAACTGCTAAAATTGCCAACCAACATTTATTTATAAAGCCCGGTAAAGATGCCTTATTTTTATTGGCTTTAATTCAGGTTATTCTTGATGAAAACTTAGAGAAAAAAGGGCAATTAGAATCACATATCAATGATTGGGATCTAATTAAAAATTTGAGTAATGATTATTCTCCTAAGAAAATTGCTCAAACCATTGGAATATCTGTTGATGAAATCAAAAATTTAGCTAGAAAATTTGCACTAGCTAAGACAGCAGTTTGTTATGGTCGATTAGGAGTTTCAACACATGAATTTGGAGGTATTTGTTTGTGGTTGGTTAATATATTGAATATTATTACCGATAATTTTGATAAAAAGGGTGGTGCCATGTTTACACTTCCTGCAGTTGATTTGGTTGGTATGGCAACTGTAACAGGTAAGACCGGAAGTTTTGATAGGTATAGAAGTAGGGTAAGAAATTTACCAGAATACTCAGGAGAATTACCAGTTGCAACCTTAGCCGATGAAATATTAACCGAAGGTGAAGGGCAAATTAAAGCCATGATTACTATTGCCGGAAACCCTGTGCTGTCAACACCAAACGGTAAACATTTAGCCAAAGCTTTAGAACAATTAGAATTTATGGTTGCCATCGATATTTATATCAATGAAACAACACAATATGCTGATATTATTTTACCTTCAACTACAGGATTAGAAACTTCACATTACGATTTAGCTTTTCACCAATTGGCTGTTAGAAATACAAGCAAATATTCTGAAATTTTGTTCGACAAAAATAAAGATCAAAAACACGACTGGGAAATATTTAAAGAATTGACCAAAAGAATGGGTGGAAAAGAAAATCCGGCGACGCCCGAAATGATGATTGATTTTATGCTCCAAAAAGGTCCATATAAAGATAAGGGATTATCCATAAAAATGTTAAAAGAAAATCCACATGGTATAGACCTTGGTGAATTAAAATCTTGTTTACCAGAAAGATTATTTACAAAAGACAAGAAAATTGAATTGGCTCCAGCCGAATTTGTACAGGATTTGAATAGATTAAAAAACCAATTGGCGGAATGGAAAAACAATTCTAACGGCGCATATAATTTTTCATTAATTGGTCGAAGACACTTAAGATCAAACAATTCATGGATGCATAATGCTACCCGATTAATTAAAGGTAGAGAACGCTGTACCCTTTTGATCAATCCAGAAGATGCCAAAATTTTAAATATTATAAACCAACATAATGTAACTATAAGTTCAAAGGTAGGATCTTTAAAAATACCTGTTGAAATTAGTAGCGAAATGATGGAAGGGGTAGTTAGCATACCGCATGGTTGGGGACACAATTATAAAGGGTCAAGTATGCGCATTGCTCAAAAACATGCTGGTGTAAGTATTAATAATCTAACAGACCCTAATAAAATTGATCAATTAACAGGTAACGCCGATTTTAGTGGTACAAAAGTTAAAATTGAAAGGGTGAAATAATTTGAACGACCAATATTTAATTAATTCATAATAATCCGTTATGTTTTGTATACGATTGATTTATAGCTAGTTATATAATAATGATTAAATGAAGACCGTTATAAAAGATGACCTTAAATAAGTAAAAACAGTTTTGCAACGGTCTTAAATGGAAAACATTTATAAATAGAACCATATATCAATCATTTTGCATTTGCCTAGTTGGCATTTTATCCGGACACGGAAATATCTAAAAAATTATATGTAATTTGGCATAATCAACTTATAACGATTTTTTTATGTCAATTTATTTAGCCGAATTCATAGGCACTTTTTTACTTATTTTAATTGGAGGAGGTGTCGTTGCTGGCGCTGTTCTAAAAAAATCAAAAGCTAAAAACGCAGGATGGCTTACCATAGTAATTGCTTGGGGCTTAGGCGTTAGTTTCGCCATTTATGCTGTGGGTAGCATTAGTGGCGCACATATCAATCCGGCAGTTACATTAAGTCTTGCCTTTGTTGGTGAATTTCCTTGGGAAAATGTTTTGGGCTACATTATTGCACAAATACTAGGTGCGTTTAGTGGTGCTACCTTGGTATGGTTATTTTATATTCCACACTGGTCTGTAACAGAAGATCAAACATCAAAATTAGCAGTTTTTAGTACCGTTCCAGCGATACGATCATACTTGCATAATTTTATTAGTGAAATGATTGGCACTTCAGTTTTAATATTTGGTTTACTTTTTATTGGAACCAATAATTTTACAGAAGGACTAAATCCACTTGTAGTAGGAGCCTTAATCATGATTATTGGGTTTGCATTGGGTGGAACAACCGGGTTTGCAATTAATCCGGCAAGAGACCTCGGACCAAGAATAGCACATTTTATTTTACCCATAGCAGGAAAAGGAACTTCCGATTGGAAATATGCACCAATACCAATTCTCGGGCCTATATTTGGAAGTTTATTGGGTGGATCTGCCTATCAGATATTGTATAAAAATGACTTCCAAATTAAGTATTTACTCATCGTAATCATAGCTATTATTCTCTTAATATATACAGCAATTAAAAGTGTTCGCTCCTTAAAATAAGATTAATATGTCAAAAAAATATATTCTAAGCCTAGATCAAGGTACTACAAGTTCTAGATCTATTTTATTCAATGATAAAGGTGGCATTTGTAATATGTCACAACAAGAAACAGAACAAATATATCCCAAACATGGTTGGGTGGAACAAAATGCTCTTGAAATTTTAAATACGCAAATTGAAACCATCAATAATGTTATTCAAAAACAAAATATTGAAACGAGTTCTATAGCCGCAATTGGAATAACCAATCAAAGGGAAACAACCGTAGTTTGGAACAAGAAAACAGGAAAACCTATTTATAATGCCATCGTTTGGCAGGATGTAAGAACGAGTAATTTTTGTAAAGAATTAAAAAAGCAAGGCTTAGAAAACCTCGTAAAAGAAAAAACTGGATTGGTTATCGATTCCTATTTTTCAGCTACCAAGCTAAAATGGATCTTAGATAACGTTCCCAAGGCGAGAGAACAAGCAAAACTAGGAGAACTTCTTTTTGGTACTATTGACACCTGGTTGCTTTGGAATTTAACCAAAGGCAAAGTACATGCAACAGATTATTCTAACGCCTCAAGAACCTTGTTGTACAATATTAAAAGTTTAGAATGGGATGAAGAACTTTTAAAAATATTTAATATTCCAAAAAGTATGTTACCTCAGGTAAAACCTTCTAGTCATTATTTTGGTGATTATATTTTAGATGATCAAAAAATTCCAATTTCTGGAATTGCTGGAGATCAGCAAGCCGCCTTATTTGGTCAGGCTTGTTTTAATAAAGGTGAAGTAAAAAACACTTATGGTACTGGTTGTTTTTTATTGATGAATACCGGTAAAAATCTACAGTATTCAGATAACGGACTTATAACAACAATTGCTTGGGGAATAAATGATGAAGTTTATTATGCCTTAGAAGGAAGTGTATTTATTGCCGGTGCTGCAATACAATGGTTAAGAGATGGATTACAAATGATAAATTCCGCCGAAGAATCAGAAAAATATGCCAATAAAGTAACAGACGAAAATTCAGTTTATGTCGTTCCAGCATTCGCTGGTTTGGGTGCTCCGTATTGGAATATGGATGCTCGTGGTTCGATATTTGGACTGACACAAGACACCGGAAAAAACCATATCGTAAAAGCAACCTTAGAATCTATTGCCTACCAATGTAAAGACCTAATTGTTGCGATGCAAGAAGATTCAAAAGTTACACTAAATGCTTTAAATGTTGATGGAGGTGCCTCGGCTAATAATTATTTAATGCAATTTCAATCAGATATTTTGAATACAAATATTGAAAGAGCAGAAATCATTGAATCTACTGCTTTGGGTGCTGCATATCTTGCCGGAATTTGTGTTGGATTATGGAACATGGAAGACATCTTAAAAAACAGAAAAATTGATCGAGAATTTATTCCAAAAATGAGTGAAGAAAAAAGAAATCATTTATATAAAAATTGGAAAAAAGCTGTAAAACGTTCTATGGATTGGGAAGATTAATTAATGTTTCCTGCAAGGTCTCCAAGACCTTGTAGGTATTAAATAAACATATCCTCATGAAGCTAGAAAGTCTTGAAAAAGGTCGTTATTATCATATCTACAATCGGGGAATAAATGGATGCAACATATTCGAAAACAGCGGTAATTATGATTATTTTACAAAGCTCTTAACTAAATATTTAAGCAATCAGGTAACCGTTTTTGCTTATTGTCTTTTAAGTAATCATTTTCATTTAGTTATAAAAGTTGATAATGATAGTGACATTGTCACACAAAAATTTTCTAATTTTTTCAATGCATATGCCAAAGCTTTTAACAAGCAACAAGATAGAACGGGTAGTTTATTCGAAAAACATTTTAAAAGAATTAAAATTCAATCAGAAGAATATTTTAGAAACCTTACTATTTATGTGCATAACAACCCTGTAAAACATGGTATAACTGATGATTTTAAAAAATATAAATATAGTTCTTATGGTCAAATTATTGATGGTACTACCAGCATCATAAACTCTAAAGAAGTTATTGATTTCTTTTTTGATCTTGAAAATTTTAAATTTGTACACCAGTATAAAAACGATATACTTAGTTTAAAATATACATTGGAATAAAAATATACCTACAAGGTTAAAAAAAACCTTGTAGGAGGATCTGTTTAACCTAAAAAGGTTTTAAATTTTCAAAAAAAATGATGTATCCTGCAAGGTCTCCAAGACCTTGTAGGTATAAATAAGGACAAATAATTAGCCTGAATACAAAATCAAGCAGACCTAAAATATACCTACAAGGTTTCAAAAACCTTGCAGGAGAATCTGTTTAACCTAATACGATTTTAAAATTGCAAAAAAGAATTGATGTTTCCTGCAAGGTCTTCAAGACCTTGTAGGTATAAATAAAACAGTAACGACATAAGACCATGAAAAAAGACATTGAAATTCCTTCAGTTGAAAACCTGTACTTGGCCATTGTTCAAGAATATAATAAAACTTTTAAAACCAATGATTATTATGTCTATTTGATCAATAAAAAAGATATTGATTTAGAAATAGTATTAATTGTTAGTCAGGGTTTTGACAACAACAAAAGGACTTCACAAATGAGACATAAAATTGAAATACTTCCAGCAAATTCCGTAGCAAAAATTGAACTGATTCAAGAAGAGGTTTTACAATTGAACAATGTATTTAAAGTTACTTTTTTTGAAAACAACAAAATGTTCGAAAAAATTTTTATGCTCAAAAAAAACACTTTAAAACATCCTAACCTAAGAATAATCAAACAGCTAAATAAAAAAGGTGTTTTATTAAAATAACCTTTGTCATTATACTTCAGTTTTTTTACACAAAATAATTTAGCCAAGTAGCTTTGAATAAAGCAATTAGTTTTCTAACTTTAGAAACAAATCTTCTAATCTGTTTCCTATTATGAAAATTAAAAAAATACTTGTTGCCAATCGCGGTGAAATTGCCATTAGAATTTTTAGAGCCTGTAATGAAATCAATATAAAAACTGTTGGAATTTATACTTATGAAGATAGGTATTCATTGCATCGTTATAAAAGTGATGAGTCTTATCAAATAGGTACTAATGACCAGCCTTTAAAGCCTTATTTGGATATACAGGCAATTATTAAAGTCGCCAAAGAAAAAATGTTGATGCCATACATCCTGGTTATGGTTTTTTAAGTGAAAATGCCGAATTTGCTAGAAAATGTCAAGAAAGTAATATCATTTTTATCGGTCCCAAACCAGAAGTTTTAGAGGCTTTAGGAGATAAAATAAAAGCTAAAAAAGTTGCGGTTGATAATCATATTCCAATTATTAAAAGCAGTAAAAAAGATCTCGTCGATCTAAAAACTGCAATTAATGAAGTAAAAAAAATAGGATTACCAGTAATGCTCAAGGCTGCATCGGGTGGTGGTGGAAGAGGTATGCGTGTCATTCGAAATATAGAAACCTTAGAAAAAGCGTATCTAGAGAGTAAGCGTGAAGCCTTAAATGCTTTTGGTGATGATACTGTTTTCTTAGAAAAATTTGTTGAAAATCCGAAACACATTGAAGTTCAAATTGCAGCCGACAACCATGGAAATTTAGTCCATCTATATGAAAGAGATTGCTCGGTTCAGCGACGTTACCAAAAAGTTGTTGAAATTGCTCCTTCTTATGGTTTAAGTAATGAAATTCGAAATCAATTATTTAACTATGCGCTAGTCATTACCAAAGCCGTGAATTTCAACAATATAGGCACCGTTGAATTTTTGTTAGATGAAGATGACAGTATTTATTTTATTGAAGTAAATCCTCGTATTCAGGTGGAACATACAGTAACTGAAATGATAACCAATATTGATTTGGTAAAGACCCAAATTTTTGTCGCAGGTGGATATAAATTATCCGATAAACAAATTAAAATCTTCAATCAAGATAGTGTACAGATTAATGGTTTTGCAATACAATGTAGAATAACTACAGAAGATCCGGCCAATGATTTTAAACCTGACTATGGTACTATTTCCACCTATCGCAGTGCCTCTGGTTTTGGTATAAGATTAGATGCAGGTAGCTTGTACCAAGGAGTTAGAGTTTCACCTTTTTTTGATTCTATGCTCGTTAAGGTATCTGCCCATAGCAGAACTTTAGATGGTTCTATTCGAAAAATGCGTCGTACTTTAAGTGAATTCAGAATAAGAGGTGTACATACAAATATTCCGTTTTTACAAAATTTATTAATCCATCCGGCTTTACAAGTTGGTAAAGTAACCGTAAATTTTATAGCAAATACTCCTGAGCTTTTTAATTTTAAGGTATCTCGTGATAGAGCGAGTAAAATTGTAAAATATTTAGCCAATATCACCATCAATGGCAATCCTAATGTTAAAGATTTAAATCTTAATAAAACCTTTACTGACCCCGTGATTCCGTCATGGGATATTTATGCAAAACACCCCAAAGGAACAAAAGACTTATTAACAGAATTAGGTCCTGAAAAGTTTAGTACCTGGTTAAAAAAAGAAAAGAAAATTCATTTTACAGATACCACCATGCGAGATGCCCATCAAAGTTTGCTGGCAACCCGTATGAGAACGATTGATATGTTAAAAGTTGCTGAAGGATACACAAAAAACAATCCCGATATTTTTAGTATGGAAGTTTGGGGCGGTGCCACTTTTGATGTTTGTATGCGTTTTTTGCATGAAAATCCGTGGGGTAGATTAACACTATTGCGAAAAGCCATGCCTAATGTTTTACTACAAATGTTATTAAGAGGCTCTAACGGTGTTGGTTACGCAGCTTACCCAGATAATTTAATAGAGAGTTTTGTAGAAAAATCATGGGAAACAGGAATCGATATTTTTAGAATTTTTGATTCCTTGAACTGGATGCAATCTATTGGTCCGGCCATAAAATATGTACGAAAACGAACACAAGGTTTGGCAGAAGGTGCGATTAGTTATACCGGAGACTTACTCGATACTAAAAACACAAAATACAACCTAAAATATTATTTGCAATTAGCTAAAGATATTGAAAATGCCGGAGCACATATTTTGGCCATAAAAGATATGGCTGGTCTGCTAAAACCCTATGCCGCTACTGAGTTAATTACAGCTTTAAAATCTGAAATTAAGATCCCTATCCATCTACATACACACGATACTTCATCTATTCAAGCAGCGACCTATTTAAAAGCAATTGAGGCTGGTATTGATGTGGTTGATGTCGCTCTTGGCGGGTTATCTGGGCTAACTTCTCAACCTAATTTTAACGCTATTGCGGAAATGTTAAAGTACAACGAACGAAATAATCCTATAAATATCAATTGATTAAACGAGTATTCAAATTATTGGGAAACAGTTAGGGAATTTTATTATCCATTTGAATCAGGGTTAAAAGCAGGAACCGGAGAAGTATATAAGCATGAAATTCCTGGCGGACAATATTCTAATTTAAAACCACAGGCACAATCACTTGGTTTGGCAGATAAGTTTTATGAAATTACCAAAATGTATGGTGAAGTAAATTTATTATTTGGAAATATTATCAAAGTAACTCCAAGTTCTAAAGTTGTTGGAGATATGGCCCTATATTTAGTAAGTAATGATTTAACCATTAATGATGTTCTAGAAAAAGGTGATACAATTTCATTTCCTCAATCGGTAAAAAGTTTTTTTAGAGGTGACTTAGGTCAGCCGGTTGGTGGCTTTCCTAAAAAATTACAAAAAATTATTTTAAAAGATGAAAAACCATATACTAACAGACCAAATGCTCATTTAAAACCAATTGATTTTGATAAAGAGTTTACAGCATTTAAAAAGAAATACCAAAAAGGAAGACCACAAGATTTAGATTTTACCAAATTTTTATCTTACAAACTGTACCCAAAAGTTTGGGATGATGCCCATCATCATTATTTAGAATATGGTAATATTACAAGAATACCAACACAAAATTTCTTTTATGGATTGAAAGAAGGGGAAGAAATAATGATTCAAATTGATGAGGGAAAGGTAATTAATATTGAATTACTTTCTATCAATAAACCTAATGATGAAGGATTTCGAACCGTGTTTTTTAAGGTAAACGGTCAATCCAGAAATATTCAAATTCTAGATAAATCACTTAATATTGAAAAACACGAAAATGAAAAAATAGACCCAAATAATGAAAATCAAATAGGTGTTCCGTTACAAGGATTATTATCACAAATATTTGTAAAACAAGGACAAAAAATAAAACGTAACGAACCTTTATTTATCATCGAAGCCATGAAAATGGAAACTACTATAACGGCTATTAAAGATTTGAAAATTATGAGTATTCATTTAAACGCTGGCGAAATTGTAAATGCAGATGATTTGGTTCTAACTATAAAATAATTAATTGTTTCTTTTTTAGAGGTATGCTGCTTTAGTGCTTCTCATCTTTTAGTGCAACTAGTCAATTATCTCCGTTAATTTTTGAAATTCTAATTTTGCTTCCTTGTTTTCATACAATATGGCATAAACAGCATCAATGATTGGTGTTTTGGCATGATTTTTTTGATTAATTTTAAAAGCGCTTTTGGTGGCATAATAACCTTCTGCAACCATACTCATTTCAAACATAGCCGATTTTACTGTATATCCTTTACCAATCATATTACCAAACATTCTATTTCTACTAAAAACAGAATAACCTGTAACCAATAAATCACCTAAATAAGCGGAATTATTGATGTTCCTTTTCATTTTATGCACCTTTTTAATAAAACGCTTCATCTCACGAATACTATTCGACATTAAAACTGCTTGAAAATTGTCACCATAACCCAAACCGTGCGCTATTCCAGCCGCAATGGCAAAAATGTTCTTTAACATGGCAGCGTATTCTGTTCCAATAATATCATCAGAAATTTTAGTTTTAATATACCGACCTTCTATCACCTTGGCCAAAGCAATCGCTTTATCTTCGTCTTGACAGGCAATGGTTAAGTAAGACAATCTCTCCATGGCTACTTCTTCCGCGTGACACGGCCCAGTAATTACACCAATATTGTCAATAGGAACATGTAATACTTCATGAAAATGTTCTCCAACGATTAATCCCGTTTCCGGAACAATTCCTTTGATAGCTGAAAATATTATTTTCCCCTCAAGTGAACTTGTAATCTTGTCCAATTCCGATTTTAAAAAAGCTGAAGGAATTGCAAATATCAAATAATCTGCATACGATATCATTTCATTGATTTCACTAGATAAAAATAATTTATCTGGGTGTAACTCTGCAGAGCTAAGATAATTAGGGTTGTGTTTATTCAATTTAATATGTTCAACAGCATAGGTGCTTCTCATATACCAACCTATATTATCTAAATTTTCTGATAACATTTTTACAATTGCAGTTGCCCAACTTCCACCTCCGAAAACGGCTATTTTATTTTTTGTATTCATAAATTCTCTATATAAACCTAAGCTAAAATACAGAATTTTTGAGAATATAAATTATTAATTTTACAAATAAATATAATCGAGATATGATTTTTTTTAATTAAATTTGTAAGTATAATCCTCTTAATACAAACCTATTGATATGGCAACTACCGAAAATAATTCAGGAAAAGACTTAAAGAAAACAGCTGAAAAAATTAAAGAGAAGGCCAAAGAAATTGCAAAAGATGTAGATGATAGTACCAAAGATTTTCAAAAAAAAGCGAAATCAACAGCCGATGAGTTTACAACAGGAGCTAAAGAAGCTTATGAAAATTTAACTTCAAGCAAAGAGAACAAAAAAATTCTTGCTGGTATATTAGCTATTCTTTTTGGCTCATTTGGTGTTCATAAATTTATTTTAGGGTACACCAAAGAAGGTTTAATTATGCTTGTTACGACTTTTGTTTTAGGCATTTTAAGTTTTGGTTTGTTGGTTTGGGTAATTGGTTTGATAGGATTTATAGAAGGAATCATCTATTTAACAAAATCTGATAAAGATTTTTACCAAACCTATCAAGAAAATAAAAAATCTTGGTTTTAAATTTTTATATTTACAAAAAATTAATATATGGATATTGTAGATGAACATGGTAAAACATTACCTCAACAACAAGAAAATAAAAAAATATTAGCAGGAATCCTAGCCATTGTTATTGGTAGTTTGGGCATTCATAAATTTATATTAGGTTATCAAAAAGAAGGAATTATCATGTTATTATCAACGCTATTAACTTGTGGAATTGGTGCTGCGATAATGGGAGTAATAGGTATTATTGAAGGAATAATTTATCTTACAAAATCAGATGATGAATTTTTTCAAACCTACCAAGTAAATCAGAAAACCTGGTTTTAATTTCGTTATTTTTCACTATTATGTCTCTGTTCTAACTCTGTTTGAAACTCTTCCATAACAGGTTTAACAGTGCTTTCAGGTAAATCAGAAATTCGCAAATACATCAAACCATCTACAGCATTGTTAAATTTTGGATCTACATTAAATGCTACCAATTTTGCATTTTGCTTTACATATTTTTTAAGCAATACCGGTAACCTTAAGTTACCCGGTTCAATTTCGTCAATTATCTTGTCAAATTTATTCATATCGGCCTTGGCCGTATCAAATACAAAATCTTTATCTACGTCTTTTAAAATTACCTTATATTCTTTTTTCGGATGTACATATTGAGCAATAAAAGGATCGTAATAATGAGATTTCATAAACTCAATCATCAAAGATTTTGAAAAATTTGAAAACTTATTACTTATACTTACTCCTCCCATTAAGTATTTATATTCTGGATAACGTAAAGTAACATGTATTACTCCTTTCCAAAGTAAAAATAAAGGCATGGGTTTTTGCTGGTATTCCTTTATTATAAATGCTCGCCCCAATTCGATGGTCTTTTCCATCATATCAAATAGCTCAGGTTCAAATTGAAAAAGTTCATTGATATAGAACCCGCGAATACCATGTTTTTTATAAATATCTTTACCCAAACCCATTCTATAAGCTCCCACCAATTTTTTATTGATAACATCCCATAAAAATAAGTGTTTAAAAAAATAGTCGTATTTATCTAGATCCACAGATTTATTGGTACCTTCTCCCACCTCACGAAAAGTTATTTCTCTCAATCGACCAATTTCCAATAAAATATTTTTTATAGGTTTGCTATCTGTAAAATAGATTTTATAATTCTTACTGCTAAACAAGGTTGCATTATTTTTATTTAAAAAATCTATTTCTTTTTCAATAATATCGGTAGCAATTGCAGGTGCAATTTTTTGAGGAGATTTATTTATTTTAAAATTTGAAGCTCTCAAATAGGTTCCTTCCTTTTCAAAAGGATTGGCCAACATGTAGGTTTTTTTTCTTAAATAATCATGAAATTCATCCAATCCATCAAAGGCTGTTTGTTCTTTTACCTTTATGGGTTTTCCAATTCTCACCTTAATAATCCGTCTTTTTTGAGACAACAGTTCTGAAGGTAATTTGGCCGTTCTAAGCGTATCACTTATTTTTGAAAGTAAATAAAAGAGTCTACTGTTTTTTGCGTGAAAATATATTGGAATAACCGGTACGTTAGCCTTTTTAATTATTTTGATAGCACCTTCTTCCCATGGCTTATCAACTACCAACTCACCATCTTTATAAGTAGAAACTTCTCCTGCGGGAAAAATACCCAAAGCGTTTCCATCCTTTAAATGCAACAAGGCATTTTTAATACCAGTCAAACTTGATTTCAATTCCTTTTTATCTTCAAAAGGATTAACCGGCATTACATATTTCTTTAAAGGATCTATGCGATGTAATAAAAAATTTGCAATTATTTTAAAATCAGGTCTTTTTTCAACCAATAATTTTAATAATAAAATACCATCAATTCCTCCAAGAGGGTGATTAGAAACTGTTATAAACGGACCTTCATCTGGAATTCTTTCTAAATCCTCTTTCGGAATTTCAAATTCAATTTGAATTTCATTCAAAATAGCATTTAAAAACGCAATATCATTTTTGTTTTTGTGCTTTTCATAAATTCTATTTAATTTTGAAATGCGCAAGATTTTTAACAGCAACCAACCTAAAAAAGTTCCGATGACACCATACTTTTCGAGCTGGATAACTTTTGATATTTCTTTTGCTGTTACTAAACTCATTCTTAGTTTTTAATTACAATCTGCGCTGTTTCTCGACTTAATTGTTTGATTAAAACTTCTTTGTTCTTCTCTATTTCATACAAATCAATATCGGAAAAATGACGAATCGTATACAGTGTTAAATTATTGTTATTCAAAATATTATATTTTTTATGGAGTGCCTGAAAGAATTTGTCAAAATTATTAAAATTATCTTCAATACAAACCGAAAAACTAATAGCAGAATTCTGAATTAAATTCACTTTCAATTTGAACTGATGTAAATAATCAAATATTTCGCTAATATCATCTTCCATTACAAAATTAAACTCCTTATCGGAAATCGAAATCAATATTTGATTTTTCTTTACAATAAAACAAGGTGTTTTTGGCTCAATATCCAACCCTTTGCTAATTGAAGTCCCTTTGTTTAAAGGATCTTTAAATGATTTTACATATAATGGAATTCTTTTCCTTTGCAAGGGTTGTAAAGTTTTTGGATGAATTACTGTAGCTCCAAAAAAAGCCATTTCAATAGCTTCTTTATAAGATATTTGATTTAATAAAATGGTTTTATCAAACTCTCTTGGGTCTGCATTTAAAACACCTTGTACATCTTTAAAAATAGATACTTCTTTTGCCTCAAGGCAATAGGCAAAAATAGCAGCCGTATAATCTGATCCTTCCCTACCCAGGGTAGTTGTTTTACCATCTTTTTCACTCGCTATAAATCCTTGCGTTATACTTAATTTAGATTTGTTAATTTGCCTCTTAATTTGTTTTTCTGTTACTTGCCAATCTACTCTTGCCCTCCTATAAACCTTATCCGTTTTGATACATTCTCTTACATCAATCCAATGATGGATTATGTTTCTTTCATGTAAAAAAGCACTGCATATTTTAGAAGAAATCATTTCAGCCTTACTCACTATCTGATCGTAAATAAAGTCGTAATCTGTTATTCTATTATTATCTACAAAGTCATGAATTTCATCAAAATAAAATTGTATTGATACTAATACCTCTTCTTTATTTTGAACAAACAATTCATTTATAATATTATCATGAAACTCTTTTGCCCTTGTAATGTATTTTTGAAATTCATCATTATTATAATAATATGCATCCACTATTTTTTCAAAAGCATTGGTCATTTTACCCATGGCAGAAATTACCAAAACTGTATTTTGATAACCAATAGTTTCTAAAACATTTCTAAGATTTTTAACGCCTTCAGCATCTTTAACAGATGCTCCTCCAAACTTTACTATTTTCATCTAAAAAAATTAATCATTGATAATTAAAAATTATCCGATTTTTTATATGCCTCAATAACAGCTAATTCTCCTTCTTTACCTTTGTTAGAATTTCCATGTTCCATACCCAAAATACCTTTGTACCCTTTTGAATGAATAAATTTGAAGACATTTTTATAATTGATTTCTCCAGTGGTTGGTTCTTTTCTTCCAGGGTTATCTCCTATTTGAAAATAAGCAATTTCTTCCCAGGCAGAAGTAATATTTGGGATTAAATTTCCCTCCTCAATTTGCTGGTGATAAATATCGAAAAGTATTTTACAGGAAGGACTATCTACAGCTTTGCACACCTCATAAGCTTGTGCACTTTTAGTTAAAAAAAGACCTGGGTGGTTATAAAAATTTAATGGCTCTAAAACCATAATTAATTGATGCTTTTCCAATATATCCGTAGCATATTTTAAAGATTCAACCACATTGGCAGTTTGAAAACCTATATCTTTTCTTAAATCTAGATGGCCAGGTACTACGGTCATCCATTTGGCATTAACACGTTTTGCCACTTCAACAGATTCTTCAATTTGTTGTAAAAATTCTTTTCTGCTATCTTCCTTGCCGCTTGTTAAACTCGCTTCTTTCCAATAAATTTTATGTGCTACAAAAACACCCATTTCTATATTTCTTTTGGCCATAGTTTGTGCCATTTTTTCCTGTAATACTACCGATCTGCCTTTCATACCGTTGTCTTCAAAGGCTGTAAAGCCTTGGTCGGCCATAAAGTTCAATTGATCAATAGGGTCTTTACCAGTATGGTTCTTAAACATCCCTATATGTGGAGCGTATTTTAATTTAAAATTATTTGTTTTTGCTTTTGCTGAACCATCTAAAGAATTCATTGCGTTTACTCCAGAAATACTTAAACCGAAAACCGAAGCCGTAGCTGCACTTTTTTTAAGAAATGATCTTCTTTTCATGTGTCTTTCTTTATTTTTACTACTTCCCTTTATTTACAAGGGTTCATTAGCTTTTACAATTAATTTTTATTTTACAATC
>CAYPHN010000040.1:0-7232 GCA_964410265.1 uncultured Flavobacteriaceae bacterium
CTATAATAATCGCTAATTTCTTGTGGTTCAAAATCAACAACACCAAAACCTTTGATACCGGGCGTGTCAATAATATAACTTTCTGGTTCTGTATCTAATACAAACATTTCGGCAAAAGTAGTAGTATGTTGCCCTTGTTTGTGTTGTGAGGAAATTTCAGCAACTTTTAAATTCAAATTAGAATCAATAGAATTTATCAAAGTGGATTTTCCTACACCTGAATGACCTGAAAACATACTAACTTTTCCTAGCATTACTTTCTTAACTTCATCAATATTTATGTTTTTGGTAGCCGATATTTCTAAACAGGTATATCCAATTTTTCTATAAATAGCAACCAATTTATTTTTTTCATTTTCTAATTGCTCATCGTTCAAGTCCATTTTATTGAACAACAAAATTGCTTCAACATGATAAGCTTCGGCGGTAGCCAAAAACCTATCAATAAATGCCGGAAAAGTAGGTGGATTATCCAAGGTAACCATTAAAAAAGCAATATCAATATTGGCTGCAATGATGTGGGTTTGTTTAGATAAATTAACCGATTTACGCACTATATAATTTCTGCGTTTATGAATATTATTAATGATTCCGGTATTGGTATTTTCTTCTAATTCAAAATCAACATAATCACCTACCGTAATCGGATTGGTACTTTTGATACCTTTTATTCGAAATTTTCCTCGAATTCGACATTGGTACTGTTTGTGATTTTCTGTACGAACCCAATACCAGCTTCCTGTTGATTTTGTAACAATACCTGTCATTTATTTAAGTAAAAAGTTGAAAGTAAAAAGTAAAAGAAGAAAGGTGAATAAACGCTTTATTCTAATTTACATCTGGCAAAGTAGTATACTTTTTAGCATACTCCAGCATTTGACTAGTAAAACTTTCTGGTTGGGTAACTTTCACACCCGTAATATCACCTTTATCATCCGTTTCTGGAACCAATACTGGATTGATAAACCCACTATAAGGTGCTGCATTAAATTTACTGTTTCTTTCCAAAACTTCTTTGTGTATAGTTGGATTGACCTTTACACCATACGTTTCAACCAGAGATTTGCCTGCTTCAAAATCACCTTCTGATTTGATACGTTGAATTTCACTAAGTAATTCTCCAAATAAAACTTTTAGTTTTTCATAATCATTAATAACGAAATAAGTTTTTCCGTCTTTGGTAACTTTCTCTATAACTTTCTCTTTTGCACCTTTTTCCATCGCCCAGGCAGCGACCAACTGGCGATTTCGCATATGTGCTTCTTCAATATCATCCCCTAGGTTTAATCGAATTAATTGTGTCAATAATCCATTGCGAATGTAACCATCATAAGCCGCTTTACCAATACCATGTGCATCTGGAGAAATACCTATTTCAACCAATTTTGCATCAGGTAAATAATAAAGGCCAACCAAATCAGCTCTTGCTTCTTCCAAAGTGGAAGCATAATTTTTCATAGTTTCTTTGGGTGTACCAACTCCATCATTTATTTGACCACTTGCATGACCAATAACTTCATGTAAAGAAGTGTGTAATTTATCGGCCAATTTTCCGTATTTTTTTTCGTATTCAACTTCTTCATCATTAAAAGCAAACTCTTCTAATCTACCACTGCCTCCTGCATTATTATATGCGCCAATAATATTTCCTAAAGAAACAGATTTAGAACCGTGTTGTTCTCTAATCCAATTGTTATTGGGTAAATTAATTCCGATAGGGGTAGAAGGAGAAGCATCTCCGGCTTCACCGGCAACATTAACTGTTTTGTACGAAACTCCAACTACATTTTTCTTTTTATGACTTTCTTGTAATGGCGAATTGTCTTCAAACCATTGTGCATTTTCCGCCAAAGCGGCCATTTTTTTAGACATATCAAAGTCTTTGATCTGAATTACCGATTCATAAGACCCCTTATACCCTTTTGGGTCATTATAAACTTCAATAAATCCATTGATATAATCAATATCTCCATCTGTAGATTCTGCCCAAACAATATTATAGGAATCCCAAACATGAAGGTCTCCGGTTTGATAATATTTAATTAATAAGCCCAATCCCTTTGCTTGTTCTTCATTTTCGGCTACTTCTTTGGCTTTCTCTAACCAATATATAATTTTGTCTATAGCCGCACCATAAAGTCCACCACTTTTATAAACTTTTTCAAAAAGCTTACCATTTTCTTTAACTAGCCTACTATTTAATCCCTTCTCAATAGGCGTTTTTGCATCTACTTTAATACCTGAATAATAAGTATCAACGTCTTCCGCTGTAACATTGGCTGAATAAAAATTAATAGCAGACCCTATAATAAGGCCTTTATCAGGATTTAAATTAACTTTTTTAGCATCTAATGTATTAAAAATAACCTCATAAGCCTCTCCTTCCAGTTTTGTGTTACTTCCTTTTAATAGCGTATCAAAATATGCTTGCGTAAAATTTGGAATGAATTTAGCATTGGCATAATGATGGTGAATACCGTTGGCAAACCAAACTCTTTTTAAATAGATTTCGAAATTTTTCCATGAGTCAACAGTTTTGTCTCCTCGGTAATTGATATAAATGTTTTCCAAGGCTCGGCGAATTTTTAAATTGTGTCGATAATTTTGGTCATACATAATATCACGCCCAGCCAATCCGGCTTGAGTTAAAAAGTAAACATATGTTTTTTGTTGTAGTGTTAAGGCATTAAAACCAGGAATTTGGTATCGTAAAACTTTGATATCTGCAAATTGTTCTGCTAAATAATTAAATCCTGATTGCGTTTCTTTTTTTGCAACTTCAACAGATTCTTTATTATTTTCATTGCATGAAAATAGACCGAGGCTCAAAATAACAGCGCTTATTAATATTTTAAATTTCATTTGAATTTATATTTAATTAAGAAAGATCAAATTTAGAGAAAAGCAAAGGGTTTACCAAAATTTGAGCAATTAACCTTAGGTCGAACTCTGGTTATTATTAAAAGGTAATATATTTATTAAGGATTGATTATATTTGATTGTAACTTAAACCCAACCCAAATGAGAACTTTTAAATTTATCTTTCTTCTAATATTGGCATTAATAGTAATTGGATCCATTTATTTAGCAACAATTGATGGGTCTTATGATGTAAAACGATCAAGAGTTGTTGGGGTGCAACCCGAAGTAGTTTATAATGATCTTAATGATTTTAAAAACTGGCAAGAATGGGGCCCTTGGTACGAAGAAGATTCGACCATTACAGCGATTTTCCCTGAGAAGACTATTGGAGAAGGAGCTTCGTATTCATGGACAAGCAAAGATGGTGATGGTGAAATAAGAACCATAAAAGTTGATAAACCAAAAAGACTGGATCAAGAAATTATTTTTAAAACTCCTTTCGGGGATATGAAATCTGATGTATACTGGATCATAGAAAAAGTAAAAGAGGGAACCAATTTAACCTGGGGTATGAAAGGCGAAATGGGTTTTTTTACACGTTGGATGGTGGCGAGTATGGAAGAACAAATGGGTCCTATGGAAGAAAGAGGTTTAGAGCTTTTTGATGAGAATATTCAAAAAAAGACAAAAATATATAGTATCCATACCAATGGCGTGGTTGATTATAGTGGTGGGTTTTATTTGTATACCACAGCTTCATCTCGAATTGACGAAGTAGGCGATAAATTTCCCGGCATGATGATGAAACTTAGGGCTTTTATAAAAAAGAATAATGTACGAACAACAGGTGGGCCTTTTACCCTATACCATAAATACGATGAAGAAAATGGTACAACTATATTCTCGGTTGCTTATCCGATATCCGAAAAAATGCTTACTCCAAGTGGCACAGATATAGTTTCAGGTTTTATGAAAAGAGGAAAATATTTTAAAACTACTTTAAAAGGGGGATATGAAAATTCACAAGAAGCTTGGGAAACTGCCATGATCCAAGTGAGTAAATTGACTGATTATAAAATGATAGAAAAAGGTGAACCTTTTGAGTTGTATGTGAATAGTCCGATTAAAATTACCAACCCAGCCAATTTAATCTCCGAAATTTATATTCCTGTAGAAAAAATATTAATTGTTAAAACCAACTAAGAAAAATATAATTGTATAAATAGGCAAGTAAGAGATTACTTGCTTTTTTAATAAAAATATAATTAGGGTGTAATAATTTTTAACTTGAGCCACTAAACAAGAAAAACAAAAGTGAGTAGCGATTTTTACAACAGTACCATTTTACCCTTTTCGGGAATAATAATAAAGATTTGTAGAGCCTATACAAATACGCAAGAGGATTTTGAAGATTACTACCAAGAAGTATGTTTACAAATTTGGCGTAGTAGAGATAACTTTCGAGAACAGTCAGAAATGTCTACCTGGGTCTATAGATTAACGCTTAATGTTTGCTTGACTTTGCTTAAAAAAAAGAAAAATAATAAGCAGCATGGCAATACCAATGATTTGCCACCCGAAGCAATAGAAGACAGCCACACTTTTTCCGATGAATCTCTGAACCAACTGTATGATGCCATCAAAAAATTATCAGAAGTGGATAGAGCAGTAGTTTTACTCTATTTAGAAGAAAAAACTTATCAGGAAATTGCAGATATAATTGGTACAAACCCAAACAATATAGGTGTGAGAATTAAACGAATAAAGGAACGATTAAGAAAAATTTTAAAATAAAAAAAATGAATAGATCAATTGAAACAATTTGGAAAGAAGGATTTTTAAAAAATGATGCATTAATTGCACCTAAAATAAACGATTTGTACAATAAAAAATCCATAGATATAGTCGAAAAATTTAAAAGGATGTATAAAATAAATATAATTGCTATTGTTGTATTTGCATTGATATTATTACCAGTTTCATCCATAACAAAGATGCCATATATGGGTATGCCTATGTTTATTTTATTTATGACTATTGTGTTTTTTGCTGTCAAGTTTAAAAATAAATTAAATGAAATTGATAATAGTTTAAACAGTTTCCAATATCTGCAATCTTTTAATAATTGGATTCAAGATGTGATTGACTTTAATACGAAATTATCTAGATTTGTATATCCATATGTGTTTATTTCTATGCTTGCCGGTTTTTGGTTTGGTGGTTTTGGAGAAGGAATACCTGGAATGGAATTGGTTTCTAAATTGGAATCGAAATACCCAGATATGTTAATGCTTTTCGGTTTGCCCGTAATTGGAATAATAATGTTTATTGTTATCATTCTGATACTTGCCTATTTTGGCGAAAAAATTGGAAAATGGGATTTTGATTTGGCTTATGGTAGGATGGTAAAAAGGTTGAATACCTTAATTAGAGATATGGATGAATTAAGAAGTGAGAATTAAAATTATAGCATAGAAAAACAGTTGATTATAATTAAGTTTGTTTGTGAACAAAATGATATAAACTTTCAATCATTAAATCTCTGCATGTCTGTAACAACTGGTAACATGATCATTTACCATACCAGTAGCTTGCATATGTGCATAGATAACTGTTGAGCCAACAAATTTAAAGCCTCTTTTTTTTAAGTCTTTAGATAGTATATCTGAAATTTTTGTCGTAGCCGGAATTTCATTCATTGATTTCCATTGATTAACAATTGGTTTTCCATCAACAAAATTCCAAATATATTTAGAAAAGGAACCAAATTCTTTTTGAATTTCCATAAAGGCAATAGCATTAGAAATGGTTGCTTTTACTTTTAATTTATTGCGAATAATACCTGCATTTTGCATTAAAGTTTCAAATTTCATTTCATTGTATTTCGCTATTTTTTTATAATCAAAATTGTCAAGTGCTTTTCTAAAGTTTTCACGTTTACGTAATACAGTAATCCAGCTCAATCCAGCTTGAAAAGTTTCGAGTATTAAAAACTCAAATAATTTATCATCATCATAAACAGGTACTCCCCATTCCGTATCGTGGTAATTTAAATACAATGGGTTGTTCTTTGGCCATTCACATCTAGTTTTATTCATAATTTAATTGTTTAAAAATTGTATAACTTCAAACTTCAAACTTATTATAATTCACACCTCTTTCTTTCAAATACTGTAATACAAAATCATAACAAATTTTGTGTTTACCAACTAATTCTGGTGGGAAAACACCATTTTCATTAAAGAGATTATTTAAAATTAAATTAGCGGAAGCTGTTGCTGTATAGCCAGTAGTTCTAGCCATTGACGAGGTTTGTGTTTGTTTGCAAAATTCATCATATAAATTGTAAACAATTACTTTGATGTTGCCATTTTCTTCGATACCCTTTATGGTGATTTTCATTACAGTAAGTTCTTCTTCATTGTCTTCTAAAAACCATTCTTTAAATAAAATTTTATTGGTAAAATCTATAGGTGAAATTTCAACGCCGTTAATTTCAATTTTTTTAGTATCAAAAAATCCACTTTTTTTCAATACTTCAATATATTCGATATGACCAGGATAGCGCAAAGTTTTTTCCTTCATATTGGGTATATGAGGCATTGTAAAAATTAATGAGCGCAATCCGTCAGAATTAAAAGATTCTAAAGTCCCAATTTTTTCAAAATCAACCTGTTCAACATCTGTTAAGGCTTCTCTAGTTATTAAATTATTATTTTCTAGATATCTTGCTGGTCGGGTATATTCTTCAATAACATCAATGGGTGAGAATGGTGCCTTATAATTAAATGGCCATTTTTTAATTTTAGGTAAGCCACCTACCAAGCATTCAAAATGAGTTACTTTCATCTGGGCATTATGAAAACCTAAAAGTATGTTTCCCATTCCTGGAGCAACACCACAATCAACAATAGCAGTAACATTGTTTTGTTTTGCTAAATCGTTTAATTCGAGTGCATTTTCAGGAAAGAAAGATATATCTACCACATCTTTTTGTGCTTTGATAATTGTTTTTAATGTTTCAAACCCTAAAAAACCAGGTACGGCACAAATCACCAAATCGAAGGCTTGTATAGTTGAGGTTAACGCAAGATTATTTGTTACATCAATTTGTATAGTATCCAAGTTCGCTTTTTTGGATTTAATTTTTTCTAATGATTTTAAATTAAAATCTGCCGAAGTGACCTGATGTTTTTGTGATAAATCAATTGCCATGGCACTACCCACCATACCGGCACCTAAAACTATAATATTTTTCATTTATTTAAATTATGGAATGTAAAGTACAAAATATTTTAGAGTATTTTTGATTGAATTATAGTAGAAATGAAAAACATAAAGGAAGAAATATTTTTGAATTGCAAGAAATT
>CAYPHN010000040.1:7242-16615 GCA_964410265.1 uncultured Flavobacteriaceae bacterium
ATGATAAATTAGAAATAGTAAATCAAATAATCATTTCAAATCAAAATGCGTTACAATCGGAAACCAAAAGTTCCGCTGGGGATAAACACGAGACAGGTAGAGCTATGCTGCAGTTAGAAATGGAAAAAGCGTCGCAACAGTTTTCTGTTATTTCCTATATGCAAGAGGTCTTACAAAAAATAGATTTTCAAAAGAAAAATGAAATTGTTAAATTAGGGTCCTTAATTTATACAACCAAAGGCACTTATTTTCTGGCAATAAGCGTTGGGCAAGTAAATATAAGTGGAAAAGATATTTTTGTAATATCTCCTTCTTCCCCTATAGGGAAATTATTACTTGGAAAAATAATAGGAGAAATGATCCATTTTAATGGAAAACAAATTGAAATTTTAGAAATTTATTAATACCTACAAGGTTTGTGAAAACCTTGTAGGAACTTTTATTTTTAATTTAAAGCATTAACCGTTTCTATTTTGCCTGGTAATATTTGTTTTAGAGTAGCTTCAATGCCGTTTTTTAAGGTTATGGTTGATGAAGGGCAGCCATTACAGGCTCCTTGTAAAAGTACATTTACTTCTTTTGTTTCAGGAATGTAGGATAAAAATTGAATGTTACCTCCATCTCCTGCAACGGCAGGCTTGATATATTCTTCTAAAACAGCAATAATTTCTTTCGAAATATCATCATTTGTTGGAGTATATTTAATTTTATTTTCATCCTGATAGCTATCAGGATTAGAAATAGATTTTTGCTGATAATTTTCACCAATTATTCTTCGGCCGCTTTGCAAATATTCTTTGATAAAATCTCTTAATGCTGTATTTATTTCCAACCAATCTAAATCGGGTGATTTTTGAATGGAAACATAATTATCGGAAATAAAGATTTCTTTAATAAAAGGAAAATCAAAGAGTTCAAGAGCAAAAGGAATATTTTCGGCATCTTCTTTGCCAGTTAATTCGATATGTTGGTTGGATAACAACTTGTTGGTTACAAATTTCTGAACATTAGGATTGGGTGTGCTTTCGGAATAAACTTCTACGACATTATTCTCTTTTTTTACATTAAAAACAGATTCGTTTTGAACCATAAATACTTCAAAAATCGCTTTGATATCACCTTGTACTTCACTCCATTGCAGAATGTCAAACTTTTCAATAGCAATAAAATTTGCTGTGATATATACTTTTTTTACAAAAGGTAAGTGAAATAGTTGTTGCACTAAAGTAGAACTATTTGCATCTTCAATAGACTTATATTCAAAACTACTTTCGGTTAAAATTTTATCGAACACAAATTTTATTATTGCTGGATTGCTGGTGTTTTCTATATTTATCTTTGACATTTTTATTACTTTAATTAAGCATTTGCAAAAGTACAAAAGTACAAAATATATTATTTTAAATACAAAGCATTCTTATATAAGTTAATTAGCGATTATTTATTCTTGTAGAGGTTTGTATAAAAAAAGAAACAACTTAAAAGTAAAACCTTTAAGTTGTTTCAAGCAAAATCAATTTATTATTCTTAATAACCCATTAATTTAATTATTCTCTACCTAAAATACTTCCATCAGCATCAATTATTACCGTTAAAATTTCACCTGCTTTGACAAGCAGAACATAGAAAATTTCTTTTTGATTTTCGGTTGCTTTATATGCTTTATCAGCAGTATAGTCAGAAAAATCCTCTGCTAAAGTTTTCAAAACAACTTCAGGTAATTCACTTACTTCAATTTCAACTTTTTGTTGAATTGTTTCTTGTACATCTTCACTAACTTCTTGTGCAAAAGTTGTTGTACTAAACAATGCAACAATTGCAAATACAAATACTAAACTTAATTTTTTCATAACTTCTTAGATTTAACAATTAATAATTTATTTTATGATGTAAATGTAAAAACAGAATCTAAAGGAATCTTTAAGTTAGAAAGTAAAGTTTAGTTTTTATATTTTTGTAATAATTATGTTTACCATTTATTGGTATTAAAATTCACCTAAAATATTTTTTTATGATAATTAAAGAACTTAATGGAATAAAGCCTCAATTTGGTAAGGACTGTTTTTTTGCCGAAAATTGTGTCATCATTGGAGATGTAAAAACCGGTGATCAATGTAGTTTTTGGTATAATGCAGTTGTTAGAGGTGATGTGCATTATATTAAAATAGGTAACAAAGTGAATATTCAAGATGGAGCTGTAATTCACGCTACATATAAAACCTCACCTACTACTATTGGTAATAATGTTTCTATTGGCCATAACGCTTTGGTACATGGTTGTACAATTCATGATAATGTGTTGATAGGCATGGGAGCCATTATTATGGATGGTTGTATTATTGAAAGCAATAGTATAATTGCTGCAGGGGCTGTTGTCACAAAAAACACAATTGTCGATTCGGGGTCTATTTATGCCGGTACACCTGCTAAAAAAATTAAGGATATTAGTGAGGAATTGATTTCTGGGGAAATAGATAGAATTGCCAATAATTATGTGAAATACGCTGGTTGGTATAAAGAATGAAATAGTATTGAGATCTAAGAATTGAGAATTTAGTAAATAAAAAATCCAGCATAAGCTGGATTTTTTTTAAGTCTAAAAACAAAAGTATTTTATTGAATACCTAATTTTGTTTTAACAGAGGGCAATAGATCTTCACCTTTTTCAAAAACGATCAATCCTTTTCCAGGAGATGAGTCAAAAACATATTGAATACCTTTTTCGGCAGCAACATCTTTTACCGCTTGCTGTGCTTTTTCAACAATAGGTTTTAATAAATCAAAACGCTTTTTTTGAATTTCTTGTTCAGCAGTTTGACCGTATTTTTGAATTTTTTGTTGCAAAGTTTGAACTTCTAATCTTCTCTCTTCGTTTTTAACATCAGTTTGAGTAGGTGCTTCAGCATCATACTTTTTTAATTTAGCCTGTAAAGCTGTTGCCTGGCCATTATACTCATCAGCATAAGTTTGTTGCACTTTTTTCAATTCAGTTTCCATAGCTTTAGTTTCTGGCATTGCCATTAACAATTGTTCGCTATCAATATGCCCAATTTTTTGCGCTTGTACTGTATTAAATGCAGTAAAAAGTGCAAATACCACGAATAAATTTCTAAATAATTTCATTTTTCTAATAATTTGTTAATAATAATTCTTGTTGTTCTACTTCGTTTTTAATCTTTGTTTTCTATTTCTTTTTCACGCTGTTTTTTGCGATCTTCAATTTCTTTTAATTTGGCAGCGCGTTTTTCATCGGCAACTTTCTTTAGAGAATCTCTTTTTTTAACTCTTGCTTCTTGCTGCGCTTTTATTTTAGCTTTTAAAGCTTCTCTTTTAGCATTTCGCTCGTCTATTTTTTTCTGTGCATCTGTTTTTCCTTCATTTTTAGTTGTATCGATGTCACTAGACTCTTGGTTTGTTTTCGGTGTAACTTCACCTATTTCCTCTACATTAGTACTTTCTTGGTTTGCAGTGACAGCTGCTGTGCTAACAACTCCTGCTTTTTTCATACGCGCATTTTTATTATCCTCTACAGCTTTTCTTTTCCTGCCTTTTACAATACTATTTAAAACCTGTTCACTAATATCAAATTTACTATTGCTGTACAATATAATTAAGTCACTAGATTTGTCTAAAACAAAATCGTAACGTTTTCTTTTTGCGATTTCCTGAATTGCATTGTACACTTGATCTTGTACAGGTGTTGCCAATTGTTTTCGCAACTGGAATAAATCTCCAGTAGGGCCAAAATACGCAATTTGCAATCTTTTCAATTCCTGATTTTTGATATATATATCTTCTTCTCTTTCTGTAATTAATTCTTTAGTTAGCAAAGATTTTTCATTACTAAGGTCGGTTCTTTGCATTTCAACATCATTTGTAAGTACGTCCAGTTTTTGTTGCCATTTTTTAATTTTATCATTGAGTCTGGCTTGCGCTTCTATATATTCAGGAACATTTTCTAAAATATAGTTCATATCAATATAGGCAACCCTTTGTCCTTTTTGTGCAAAAGCAACAAAGTTTATAAATATCATTAAAACTATTAAAACTCTTTTTACTGTCATTTTATGAGTTCTTTGAAAAAATCATGCCAAATTTTATTAATGGACAAATATAATCAATTAGCTTAGAATTGTTGCCCTATAATAAAATGTGTTTGCCATCCTGAAATTTCGCCAGGAATACCTGGTATTTCATCAAAACCATAACCAAAATCAATACCTAATAAACCAAATGCTGGCATAAATACCCTTAACCCTGCACCCGCAGATCTTTTTAAAGTAAACGGGTTGTAATCTTGAAAGCCATCCCATGAATTACCTCCTTCAATAAAGGTTAAAGCATAGATTGATGCTGATGGTTTAAGTGTTATTGGGTAGCGCAATTCTAAGGATACCTTATTGTATATGGTTCCACCGGTAATTGAAGATAGACTTGTATTTGGATAACCTCTTAATGCTATAGTTGTTCTTCCATCAAATTGACCTTGTTGCAGTCCATCACCACCAACAAAAAAACGTTCAAAAGGTGGTTCGCCAATATCACTATTATAGGCACCTAAATACCCCAATTCAGCATTCGACATTAAAACCAATTTTTTACCAATTGGACTGTACCATTTTCCTGTGAATATGGCTTTATAGTATTCTAACCATTTATATAACTCTTCATCTGGTAAATCCGTATAATCTTTATCATTGAGAAATGAATAAGGAGGTGTAAATTTGAATGCCAGATTGAACTGAGATCCCGATGTCGGAAAAATAGGATTAGGTCCTGCATTATTCCTTCCAAAATTAACCGCAAAATTAAAATTGTTAGAGGCGCCGTTATTAAAAGCGAAAGATGCAATACGATAGTTTTTTAATTTAAACCTTTGATAATTTACCGAAGTAGATAAGGTAAAATAATCATCTGGCCATTTTAAACGTTGACTTAATCCAACCGATGCACCAATAATATCTAATAATTGATCTTTATCTACATCTCTTCTAACTGGGTCGAAACCAAATTGGCTTGAATTGTAAACAGAAAAATTAAAGCCTTTTGGTTTTTTTCCCCCCATCCATGGTTCAGTAAACGAAACACTATAAGTTCTGAAAAACCTACTTACTTGTAATCGTAAAGAAACGCTTTGTCCATCACCTCTTGGTACGGGTTTGTATTCACTTAAGTTGAATAGATTTCTAACTGCAAAATTATTGAATGATAAACCTAATGTTCCCACAAAGGCGCCACCGCCATATCCTCCTTGTAATTCAATTTGACTCGAACCTTGTTCAGATAAGCTATATTCTATATCGGCCGTTTTATCTGTCATATTTGGTATTACATCAGGTACAATATTTTCGGCATCAATGTAGCCTAATTGTCCTAATTCTCTAATGGTACGAATAATAGATTTTTTACTAAATAGATCTCCTGGTCTTGTAAAAACTTCACGATAAAGTACATGATCATTTGTTACATCATTTCCTCTAATGGTAACTTTTCTAATATGTGCCGGTTCATCTTCAATAATTCTAATTTCAAGGTTAATGGTGTTGTTCTCAGCACTTGTTTCAACAGCATTGACACGAGAGAATAAGTAACCATTATCTAAATAAGTGTTAGTAATATCCTGTGAGTCTGGTGAGCCATCACCATAAACCCTGTCATTTAGAGCCTTACCGTTATATGTTACATTTTCATCAATTCTTAAAACACTTTGTAATTGTTGATCTGTAAAAACTGTATTTCCTAAGAAAGTGATTTTACCAAATTTATAGCGAGCACCTTCATTTACAGTAATGTCAAGATTGATGGTGTTATCGTCATTCCAGGATATAGAATCTTTAACAACCAGCGCATCTCGATATCCCTTTTCTTGATATTTAGTAACTAGTTTATTTAGGTCTTCGTCATATAGATTTTCCACGTATTTTGATGGAGAAAATATTCTTGTAATACCTTTTTCTTTTGTTTTTTTAAGAAGTTTTTTTAATTTTTTATCGCTTAAAGCTTTGTTGTTGTGAAAAGTAATTTTACTTATTTTAATTTTTTCACCTTTGTCAATTAAAATTAAAGCATCTTGCGTATTGGGTTTTGCAGTGTCTTTTTTTGTGGTGATCGTTACTTTAGCTTTTAAAAAACCTTTTTCTCTATATTTATTTTTAATAAAATTTTTTGTAGTTGTACTAAGATTTTCGGTAAGCATAGATCCTTTTTGAAATTCTATTTCTTTTTGAAGATCTTCTAATTTTGATTTTTTAATTCCTTTGATAGTAACTGTACCAACTTTATCTAATTCGGTAACACTAATCTCTAAATAAATAGCATCTTCATCTATTTTGGTAACAAAAATTTCAACATTGCTAAAAAGTTTTGAAGTCCATAATTTTTTAATGGAGGAGGAGAGTTTGTCCCCCGGTATTTTTAACATTTGGCCAGTGTTTAAACCAGAAAAAATTAAAATAGATTGTTCAGAAATAGTTTGGTTACCTGTTACTGAAATACCTCCCAAGGCATATTTTTTATTTTTTTGTAAATTAATTGGCCCTCTATCAACTTTTTTAATAGTGTCGGTAATTTGACTATTAGGTACAATAGTATCTTTTACGATTTCGTTTTCTGGAGTATTTTCTTGCGCATTCGCAGTAAATATTGTTAAGATAAAAAATAGGGGTAATATATTTGCTCCTATCTTATTTATTACTATTTTCAATTTGTTCACTTGTTTTTCCAAATCGTCGTTCTCTACTTTGATAATTTAATATTGCTTCGTAAAATTCTTCTTTATTAAAATCGGGCCATAACACATCTGTAAAATACAATTCAGCATAAGCAATTTGCCATAATAAAAAATTGCTGATACGTTTTTCCCCGCTCGTTCGAATTAAAAAATCAACATCCGGCAAATTAAATGTATATAAATGACTATTTATAGTATTTTCATCTATTTCTTCAATTTCGAAATCATTATTAACAATTTTTTTAGAAATAGATCTTATGGCATTAACAATTTCTTCTCTTGCACCGTAATTAAGTGCCAAGTTTAAAGTAATTTTAGTATTATTTTTTGTGCTTTCTATAGATTCGTTTAATTCTTTTCGTGCTTTTTTTGGTAACTTATTGATGTTCCCGATGGTTTGTAATTTTACATTATTTTTTTGAAAAGTAGGGAGTTCTTTTTTTAATGAACTAACCAAAAGATTCATCAAGGTGTCTATTTCATATTTTGGTCTGTTCCAATTTTCTGTAGAAAAAGCAAAAAGTGTTAAGGTTTTTATACCTAATTCGGTGGCCGCTTCAAGAGCTTGTCTCACTGCTTCAACTCCTTTTCTATGGCCTAAAACTCTTTTGAAACCTTGTTTTTTTGCCCATCGACCATTGCCATCCATAATAATGGCAACATGTTTTGGTAAAAAATTACTATTTATTTTTGATTTCAAACTCATCCTCTATCTTCATTAAAATTTTCCAGTATAACAACCTCCGCGTCCAAAGGCATAAACTAAAGTAATTCCGGTAAAAACGTACCAATCATTATTGTTAGGATTGATTTGAATATTTTCACTTGGTGGCGGGTTTCCATCCTCGTCTAATTCCTGAAATGGATATCCATCTATGTCGTCTCTAAAAGTATATCTAAAAGATGTTTCAAACGCAATTCCTACATTAGGTGCCAACTTCATTTTATACCCAAGTCCAAATGGGATGGAATAAGAGAAAATACTACCGTTACCACCATCTTTGTTACTGATATTCATTTTAGCAACAGAAGCTCCAATAATGATATATGGTGTTTGGGTATGGCCAATTTTTGATAAACTGTATTTGAAAAAATGATATTCTATACCAGCTGCAATTTCATGTAAAGTATTTGTAAAACTCAAACTTGGATCGCGATATTTTCTAAAAGAATTTTTAGAATTACTATCGTCACCAGTTAATTTAGAATAGGTATAGGTAGCTCTAATTGTATAATGCGGATGCATATTCCATTTGTAAATTCCACCAACTGCATAACTGTTTGGATAGATATAACTTGTTCTACCAATATCACCAATATAATTGCTGCCACCTAAAAAAACTCCGGCCTCATTTATTTGGGAAAAAGCATAAGTAGAACTCAATAAAAATAAATATGTTATTAATTGTTTTGGCATGATAAAAATAGTTCGCAAATATAAAAAATAATAGTTTGTTTTACCCATATCACCGCTTTAAATACCCTTAACTGATTTTTATCAAAAATATTATACAAAAGTTGTTTTATTAAAGGGTTGAAAGACGGTTTATTATAAGTTTTTATTAGCGTGAAAATAGCGATTTAGTCTTGATAGAAATGGAAGATTAACATCCTTTTTATTAGGTAATTATGTTAATTTCTTTTGTCTTCACCCCAAAATAATTTTTCTCGCAGCGTTTTTATAAAAGTTTGATCAATTATTTGCAAAGTTTTTATTGTGAAATCACATTTTTTTATATAAATTTTTGAAGTATTGCTAATGGTTGTTATTCTCGAGTCTAGAGTAAGTAATACTTCTTTACCGCGACTTTCAATTTTTAATTCAATATTGGTTTTATCTGGAATTACCAAAGGTCTTACACTTAAACTGTGTGGCGCGATGGGTGTTAAAACAATATTTTTTGATAGGGGAGATATGATGGGCCCATTACAACTTAATGAATACCCTGTAGAGCCAGTAGGGGTTGCAATAATTAAACCATCGCTCCAATAAGTGGTTAAATATTCATCATCTAATAATGTTTCAACAGTTATCATTGAAGCTGTATTTTTTCTAGTTACCGAAATTTCATTTAAGGCGAAATTCAATTCTTCGATATCGTGATTGTCTTCATTTGTTTTAACACAGAGTAAAGTTCGTTCTATCAAAGTGTATTTTTTTTGAAGCACTCGTTGTACAGCTTGTTCGATGTTTTCTTTTTGGACCGTTGCTAAAAACCCTAATCTACCCGTATTAATTCCTATAATTGGGATGTTCAAATCACGTATAAAAGTTACCGATCGTAAAAAGGTACCATCTCCACCAACACTAAAAAATAAATCGATAGACTGGTCCAAATCATGATAATTGGCAAAGGTTTTATATTTTATTTTTGGATTCGTTTCTTTAAAAAAACTATATATTTTTTCTTCAATTATAATTTCAACATGATTTTTAACCAATATGTCAATTAAAACTTTAACATACTTTATGGTTAATTCATTTTGTGATTGTCCGTAAATCCCAATTTTCATAAAAATAATGTGCTTAAGGTGAGTTCTAAAAATTCATTCGCATCAGAATTTTCAGAGTTTTTCAGAGGCAACTAAATTTTTGAAGTACTATCGAGATAATACAATAAAATTTTAGGCAGTATCTGGAAA
>CAYPHN010000041.1:0-16613 GCA_964410265.1 uncultured Flavobacteriaceae bacterium
GCACCTTTCATAAATTTCGAGGCCACATAACCTTCAGGAATTGTAGATTGACCCGAAGTGTACATGGCAACAGCATCTTTTCCATGTTTTTCAATAGTTTCTTTCATTTTTGAAGCTACCAAATCCAATGCTTCATCCATAGAGGTTGCTACATATTTGCCATTTTTTTTAACCAAAGCTTTTGTTAATCGGTCTTTGGCTTCAATACAAATGGTTTGGTGATAGCCTTTTACACAACACAAACCTCTGTTAACCGATGAATTTGGGTCGCCTTTAACTGCAACAGCTTTACCTTTTTCTGTGCCTATTAAAACACCACAACCCACTCCGCAGAAGCGACAAGGAGCTTTGGTCCACTTTAAGTTTCCTGAATTTTTTATACCTCTCAATTGTTCTTCTGCAAAAATAATTCCTGGAAATAAGGAAGCCGCAGCAGTCATTGCTGCAGTTGCTGCCATTTTTTTAAGAAAATATCTTCTGTTGGTAGTTTTTTTTATCATAAATAGGAATTATTATTGATTGGTATTGAATCCCGAAACCAAGGATAGTATTTTTAAACTTTTAATAGCGTTTAATTCGATTTGTAAATTTTGATCTTCAAAATCATCTTTTGTATCGGTAACAATAATTGCAATGTCTTTATTTTCAGAAGGAATAATATCACATGATTTTAATTTAGACAATTTAGAAAGTAATTCTTTGAATTGGCCATCCTGTGGGTGGGCTAAATAACTTTTAATAGGCATAGATTAATTATTAAGTGACATAATATACAAATTTTTTTAATGGATATTACAAAGAAAGAAAAAGTAAGTATTTATAAAAATGATATTTATCAGCTTTATCAAAAAAAGAGAAGAAGATCTTTATATAATAAAAAAGTTCTCATAATGATTATCAATTACTAGGAGAACTTTGTATTGCATGAAACGATTTATCAAACACATTAATATTATTCAACAAACGACTTAGCTTTAAATAATTTGTGTTTTTAGTGAAAATAGTTTTTTTTTGCGGCAATAAGATTATAATAGTCTGTTATATTTTTGTATATGATTGATTTGTAGTTAATTGTATAGCAACACTTAGATATGGTTACTTGTTATATTCAAAAACATATTTCATAATTTAGCGTGCATAAATTAAAATTACACAAGGTGTTGAGATTAGTGATTATGTGCATCTCCTGCTCCCGAAGGAATTCGAATATTCTCAACCAATTCTTGTATTTCTTTGGGTGGATCAGGTGTAAATTTGGATATGATTATAGAAACGATAAAATTAATAATCATCGCAACTGTTCCAAAACCTTCTGGGGAAATACCAAACCACCATTCCGCTTTTGTACCACCGCCAAACCAATCAAATTTAAATTTGAGCATATAAAAAAGCATGAATAGCATACCCGTAACCATACCGGCAATGGCTCCTTCTTTGTTCATTTTTTTGTTAAAAATACCCAATATAATTGCAGGAAAAAATGATGCCGCAGCAAGCCCGAAAGCTAATGCCACTGTCGCCGCAACGAAATCTGGTGGATGAATACCAAAATAACCAGCAACAGAAACAGCCGCAACTGCAGCAAGCCTAGCAGCAATTAATTCGCCTTTTTCCGATATTTTTGGATGGATCATTTTTTTAATTAAATCGTGTGAAACAGATGCTGATATAACCAATAGTAATCCTGCAGCTGTGGATAAAGCAGCGGCAAGAGCTCCTGCAGCTACTAAAGCAATTACCCAATTTGGTAAATTAGCTATTGCAGGATTTGCCAATACCATAATATCTTTATCTACAGATAATTCGTTAATTTCTTCGTTCGCAACATATTGTATCAAACCATCATTATTTTTATCTTCAAATTTCAACAATCCAGTTTCTTCCCAGTTACTAAACCATTCAGGCATATCTTCATACTTTTGATTGCTCACAGTTTCGATTAAATTTGTGCGTGCAAAAACTGCAATTGCAGGTGCTGTGGTGTATAATATGGCAATAAAAAATAATGCCCAGCCAGCTGATTTACGAGCATCACTAACTTTTTTCACGGTAAAAAATCTAACGATAACATGAGGTAATCCGGCTGTGCCAACCATTAGGGCTGCTGTAATAAAAAAAACATCTAATTTGCTTTTAGAACCTGAGGTATATTCATGAAAACCTAACGCTCTGTGTAAACCATCTAATTTATCTAAAAGATAAACACCATCCGCACCAGCACTACCAAAACCAATTTGAGGAATTGCATTACCAGTCATTTGAATCGATATAAATATTGCAGGAACCATAAAGGCAAAAATTAAAACACAATATTGGGCAACCTGGGTATAAGTAATACCTTTCATACCACCTAAAACAGCATAAAAAAGTACGATAATCATACCAATGATGACTCCGGTTGTGATATCTACTTCTAAAAACCTAGAAAAAACCAAACCTACACCACGCATTTGACCTGCGACATAGGTAAAGGAAACAATTAAAGCGCAAAATACAGCAACAGATCTTGCGATGTTAGAATAGTAACGATCGCCAATAAAATCTGGGACAGTAAATTTTCCAAATTTTCTAAGATAAGGAGCTAATAATAAGGCGAGTAGAACATATCCGCCTGTCCAGCCCATCAAATAGACAGATCCGTCGTATCCGTTGAATGAAATAATTCCAGCCATAGAAATAAATGATGCGGCTGACATCCAATCTGCAGCAGTTGCAAGTCCGTTAGCCAAAGGTGAAACACCGCCCCCAGCTACATAAAATTCTTTTGTAGACCCCGCTCTTGACCAGATTGCTATACCAATGTAAATTGAAAAGGTTATGGAAACTAAAACCCAAGTCCAAACTTGTAATGTCATAATTTATTCGTTTACTTCGTATTTTTTATCTAATTTGTTCATTAATTTTATGTACACAATAATTAAAATTGTAAATACATAAATTGAACCCTGTTGTGCAAACCAAAATCCAAGTTTGAAACCACCAAGGCGAATTGTATTTAATTCGTCAACTAATATAATTCCAAATAAATAGGATACTACGAACCATATTGAAAGTAGAATAGCCAAATATTTTAAATTGGTTTTCCAATACTTTTTCAAATCATTTTTTGGCATATGAAAGGTGTTTTAAAATTCAAATCTGGCTAATATATAATTATTTTTCAAATTAATTAGAGATTGTTTTTGAAAATGAAAATAGCCATTTTATTAGTTTTGATTAGTTAGTCTAACCTGCCTATGCAGACAAGACAGGTTAGACTAACTAAAAAATTGAAATTAATGTTTTAGAGCCTCACAAATAAAATTGTTTCATTGTTTTGATTATTTTTTTTTAGCGGAAACACATGGTGGGTGGCTGCCGCAGATTCGCTAATAATCACCCAATCAAGTTTCGTGCAGGTTATTTTTTTTGGTATCAAAACCTGTTATGCTCGTTTTATGTTTAGGTTCTTTTATTCAGTGCAATAGTCCGTTATATTTTTGTATACAATAAATTTGTAGCCAGTTATATAGCAGCGTTTAGATGAGGTAACTCGTTGGTGTTCGAAATAAAATTCATAACTCAACATCTATAACTCAAAATTACACGAAGTGTTATTATAATTCATTTTTTAGTATATTTGGTAAACATCCAAACTCAAAAAAAATGTATTTTAGATTTATTTTTATATCACTAATAGGTATTTATTTGATTTGTGAAACTACACAAGCGCAAAACAATACTGTTGAAGAAATATTTGAGCAAAGAATTGAAAACTCAGTAAATAACAATCCCGTTTATGCCAATGAAACTGTGTTATTTTCTCAAATTGAATTACCAAAATTTTATACAAATAGAAATTATCAATTGGCTTGGACAAACAATAAAAACAGAAATGATTTATTACTGAGTATTCAATCTGCTTTTGATGAGGGTCTTGACCCTAATGATTATCATTTAGAAAAAATAAGCGAACTTTTAGAAAAAACAAAGTATAAGAATTTAAATAACAAGGATCTTGTTGATTTGGATTTTTTAATGACTGATGCACTAATTTTATATGCATCTCATTTGATATCTGGTAAAGTGGAGCAAGCTAAACTTCGATCAAAATGGGATGTTGCTTTAAATCCTAGGCCTGAAAATATAGACAGTCTGTTAACAGTTACACTGCACAACAAAAAAATAAAAGAAGCTTTAGAAAGTCTAAAACCGAGACATTACCTGTATAAATTAATGAAGTTTAATTTAAAAGTTTATCGCGAATTGGCGAAAAACGGTGGGTGGCCAAAAATAGAAGAAGGAGAAACTTTGAAAAAAGATATGATTAATGAAAGGATTTTGGCCATTAGAAAATACTTACTAATTACTCAAGATTTAAAGTCGAATGCTGGAGCCAATGACTCCTTATATGATGAAAAATTAGAAGAAGCAGTAAAGAAATTTCAAACAAGGCATAATTTAACAAGTGATGGTGTAATTGGTAAAGGAACCTTAGAACAAATGAATGTTTCTGTTGCAGACAGGGTGGACATGTTTAAAGTTAATTTAGAAAGAATGCGTTGGGTTTTTCACGAACAGGAAGATGATTTTTTATTGGTAAATATTGCAGGATTCTATGTAAAAAGATTTAGAAATAAAGAAGTGGTTTTTAGTTCAAGAGTAATTGTTGGAAAATTTCATAAAGAAACGCCTATTTTTAAAGGAGAAATGCAATATATTGTTTTGAACCCTACATGGACCTTGCCTTATTCTATTGCTACACACGAAACTTTACCTAAGCTTAAAAAAGACCCAGGCTATTTATCTGCAAAGCACATGGAGATTATGGATAGAAGCGGAAAGATATTAAATTATAACAATATTGATTTTAGCAAATATTCTACAGGAAATTTTCCTTTTATTGTTCGTCAAAAAGCTGGCCCATGGAATGCCTTAGGGCAAGTTAAATTTATTTTTCCGAATAAATATTCGGTTTATTTACACGATACACCTTCAAGAAGTTTGTTTAATAGACAAGACAGAGCTTTTAGTCATGGTTGTATTCGAACAGAAAATAAATGGGAATTGTTAATGAGTTTGATGGATGACCCCGATGTTTGGAATATGGATAAAATTAACGGAATTTTAGCATCAGGAAAAACAACAAGAATAAATTTGCCAAAACCACTCAATATTTATTTAATGTACTGGACAACAACTATCGATCAAAACAATGTTATATATTTCATGAAAGATGTTTATAAAAGAGATGCTGCGATTCTAAAAGCGCTTAATACACCTGTTGTATTTAAGAGCAAAAATTAATTTTATTTACAACTTCCCCAAATACAAGCTTTTAATAATCCCGTCAGAAAGTCCAATTTTTGGCACATAAATTTTATTTGAACCACTCCATTTCATGGCTTTGAGATATATTCTTAAAGCGGGAATTATTACATCAGCACGATCGGGGTTTAAATCCAATTCACTGATACGATCGTTATAGCTCATTTGATTTAAAAAATTATAATAGGAGTTTAAATATATATATGACAGTGGTTTACCGTCTACTTTACCCGATATTTTAAATATTTTATTGATGTTCCCACCAGATCCAATCAATGCAATGTTTGTCATATTACTGCTGATATCTCGAATCCATCTTTTTGCATCATGCCATACTTTTTCATCCACTTTATTGTCTAAAATCCGTACAGTACCTAAAGGGAATGACCTTGAATTGATTGGTTTGCCTTTGCTGAAAAAAGTAAATTCTGTACTGCCACCACCAACATCTACATACAGATAAGATTTATCACTTTGAACAAATTGACTAAGATCAGTCGATGAAATAATCTCTGCTTCTGTTTTGCCATCAATAATGTCAATTTGCACACCTGTTTTTATAAACACACTATGAACAATTTCTTCACTATTTTGAGCTTCTCTCATAGCCGATGTAGCACAAGCTTTATATTTTTCAACCCCATGTACTTTCATCAATAATTGAAAAGCTTGTATCGTATCACACAATCTATTTTTATTATTTTCGGAAATAATATTTGTGGTAAAAACATCTTGACCCAATCGAATAGGTACACGTACTAAAGCTGATTTTTTAAATTGAGGTTCCTTTTTTTCAAATACAATTACATTTGAAATTAATAATCTAACTCCATTAGATCCTATATCAATTGCAGCGTATTTACGGATTATCATTCCAATAGTTTTTAATTAGAACATTTATTTATGGTATTTAGGAAAGTCTGTAAAAAGCGTTTTGCCGTTTTTTATATCCTTCCAATGATCTGTTTTAAAGGAGATTGCAATAAGTCCAGAGGTTGGAACATGATCAATGTGTTTGTCGCCAAATTTATTTACAAAATCACTTATACCGTGGTCATGGCTAAAAATAATTGCAGAATCAAAACCATTATCTAAAGCTTTTACAGTTTTAATTAAATAACCATCACTAAAACTATATAATGATTTACTAATTTTCAAGTTGGTGAGGGGGTATTTAAAAGTGTAACTAAATATCATGGCCGTATGCAGGGCTCTATTAGCACAACTTGATATAAAAACCGAAGGGGTGTCTATTTTTTTTTGAACAACTGATGCTATAAGATAAGCATCTTTAATACCTCTTTCTTTTAAGGGTCTATCAATATCTTCAATGCCATTATATTCTCTCGATGATTTTGCGTGACGAACTATGTAAAGCGTTTTCATTTGGTTTTTAGAAAATAGTTATTTATAATTCAAATATAATAATTAGTTAGACAAATAAACACAGTAAAATTAATTTTTAATCATTGATGTCCGATAAAAGATAAAAGACCGCTACGCTTTAAGAATAAAGAATATAGACTTGATCGTAACTATCACTTAGACAGAGACTTAAATTATAATTATTTATTCAACAGTCCGTTATATTTCTAATTCATAATTCAACATTCATAACTCAAAACTACACGAAGTGTTGTTAATTAAGGTTCTAACCTTTCCATTTTCCATTCAAAATTATCTAACAATGTATAGCGAATTCTGTCATGCATACGATTTGGTCTTCCTTGCCAAAACTCAATGGAAATTGGTTTTACAATATATCCACCCCAATTTTTTGGACGAGGTATTTCGCTATTGCGGAATTTTTTTTCTGCAAATTTTAATTTTTCATCCAATGCTTCTCTTGAATCAATTACTTTACTTTGATAGGAAGCCCAAGCCCCAAGTTTACTACCTTCAGGTCTTGATTCGAAATAACCATCAGATAAATTATTGGCGATCTTTTCTGCATTGCCTTTGATAATTATTTGGCGTTCTAAACTATGCCAAAAAAGTGTTAAGCATACTCTATGATTTTTTGCAATGGCATTTCCTTTCTCACTATTATAATTGGTGTAAAAAATAAAACCTTCCCAAGTGATTTTTTTTAATAACACAACTCTATTTTTAGGGTAGCCATCTAAACCAATTGTTGCTATGTGCATCACATTTGCCTCTTCAATACCATCAAATTCATCCGCCGTATAGAACCATTTTTGAAACAACTCCATTGGATTTTCAGGAAGATAACCCTTTAAAAGTGGATTTTTTTCGTAGCTTTTACGATAGTTGCTTAAGTCTTTTTCCATAATGTGAAATTAATACAATTTTTACTATTGAATTTCTTATTTATTAACTTTTATTAGGTATAAACCAATAAAGGTAAATAAACCATTAAAGATTAAAATTTCAAAACCAAAAACATAACCATGAAACCAATCTGCAGCATTTAAATTTAACACATAGGTGATTAGTACAGAAATTATGGCAACTACCCAAACCCACTGGTCTTTAATTTGATATTTGGTAAAAATGCCAAAGGCAAATAAACCTAGTAGAGGGCCATAGGTATATGATGAGATTTGTAATAAACTACTAATAACGTTGTCTTCTAAAACATATTGATATGCAATAATGGTTAAAATAAGAATCAAAGAAAAAATAATATGAACAGTTTTGCGAGTAGATGTTTGTTTGCTTTTTTCTAGTTTTTCTATATTTAAAAAATCGATACTAAATGATGTTGTTAATGAGGTTAAAGCGCTATCTGCACTTGAATACGCAGCAGCTATTAAACCAAGAATGAACACAATACCCAAACCTAATCCCAAATCTTGATTTAAAGCGATTTCAGGAAATAACAGGTCGGTTTTTGAGTTGCCATCAATTAATGGAATTTCAATTTGATATTTATTAGCATAGGTAAAAAGTAGAGCACCTAAAAACAGAAAAATAAAATTCACTATGATAAGCATAAGACCGAGAGAAATTACATTTTTTTGTGATGCTTTTACTGTTTTGCAAGTAAGATTTTTTTGCATGTTATCTTGATCTAACCCTGTCATAGCAATGGCAATAAACATTCCACCAAGAATAGATTTAAGCCAATGTTTACGATCATTCCAATCATCATAAAAAAATGTTTTGCTATAATTTTTATATGCATCAGAATATAAAAATTCTGATATGGTGAAATCCATTTTGTTTAAGAGAATAATTACCGCCGTTATCACTCCCATAAGCATAAAAAATGTTTGTAGGGTATCGGTCCAAACAATAGTTTTTATACCGCTTTTAAAAGTGTAAATCCAAATTAGAAGTACAGATACTATAACCGTTACTTCAAAGGGAATCTGCCAGGCGTCTAAAATAAAATATTGTAGTACAGAGGCAACCAAGAACAATCGAAAAGAAGCAGTTAAAATTCTAGAAATTAAAAAGAAAAAAGCTCCAGTTTTATGACTTATTTTTCCAAAACGCTGATTTAAATATTCATATATAGAAGTGATATTTAAACGATAATAAAGTGGTATTAATACAAAAGCAATGACCAAATACCCTAAAAAGTAACCCAAAACAATTTGCATATAGCTAAATTGTGTACTTTGAACCCATCCGGGAACGGAGATAAAAGTTACACCAGATAATGAGGCACCTATCATACCAAAGGCAACAACATACCAGGGGGAATTTTTATTGGCATTGAAAAAAGCGGCATTGCTATCTTCTTTGCTTGTAAAGTAAGAAATGCCAAATAATAGTAAAAAATACAAGCCAATAACTAAAGCGATTATTGTTGGAGACATCAATACTAATTTAATTATAAAGAATTCAAAAATATTGTTTTTAAGTGTAAAAATAATATATTTGAGTTCAATTTTATTTTATGCGTGTTTCTAAACGAGTCTTATCTGTCGATATATTTAGAGGATTAACTATTGCGGCAATGATTTTAGTAAATAACCCCGGTACTTGGAGTCATGTTTATGCCCCTTTTTTACACGCACCCTGGCACGGATTAACACCTACAGATTTGATTTTTCCTTTCTTTCTTTTTATAGTTGGCATGTCAATTTCGTTTGCTTATACTAAAAAAAAACAAGTAGGAATTGATAGTTCTGTGTATAAAAAATTACTTTCCAGAAGTTTAAAATTAATTTTATTGGGTCTGTTTTTGGCAGGTTTTAAATATGATTTTCCTTTCTTTAAAGAGTTGTTTCAATTAAGAATACCAGGTGTATTACAAAGAATTGGTGTCGTGTTTCTTTTTGCTTCGATATTGTTTTTGCATTTGAATTGGAAAGCTCTTTTAGGTGTTTTTATTTTTATATTGATAGGATATTGGTTGATCATGACACAGCTTCCAATTAATGGTGAAATACCATTACTTACTAAAGAATCTAATTTAGTATCGGTTGTCGATTTGAATATTTTAACACGTGCACATATGTATAAAACTAATTATGACCCAGAAGGAATTTTAAGCACAATTCCCGCTATTGCCACTACTGTATTTGGTATGTTTTTAGGAATGATCTTGTTAAATAAAAATAAATCTCACCAAGAAAAACTAAAATTATTTATACTTATTGGAATTGCTGCATTAATACTAGGTTATGCTTGGCATGTTATATTCCCTTCTAATAAAGCTTTGTGGACCAGTAGTTTTGTATTGATAACAGGAGGTTGGGCAAGTTTAATTTATGCAGGTATTTATTATATTGCAGATATACTTGGTCATGCTACATGGGGTAAGCCCGCAATTATTTTTGGCTCAAATGCCATTACGGTTTACTTTTTGTCGAGCTTTACGGCCAAATCTTTTGGGATGATCAAATTAGCTAGCGGACAATCTATTCATGGATTTTTGTATGAATCTTTATCTACAATCATCACTATTCCAAAATTAAGTTCGCTTATTTATGCTATTTTGGTTATTTCTTTTTATTATTTAGTTGCCTATATTTTATATAAAAAGAAGATATTTATTAAAGTGTAAAAAGTTAAGAATTAAGAGTTATGAATTTTGTAGGTTGTACGTCCCTGATATAGGTTGACTGTAAAGTGCAATTTATATATTCAAGTTTATAAATTAAATGAAAATCGAGAAAAATATTCGATGAATTCTTTAACAAAAGAAATTTTAAATTTTGAATTTGATTTCTATCTTTGCCAGATATGGAATTTTCTTCAAAATTATTAGAAAATGCGGTAAATGAAATGTCGCAGTTACCTGGAATTGGTAAACGTACCGCCCTGCGTTTGGTTTTACATTTATTGAAACAACCTAAAGAACAAACTTCATATTTGGCGGAGGCAATAAGAGCTTTTAGAAACGAAATCAAGGCATGTAAAAATTGTCATAATATATCGGATATAGAGATTTGTGAAATTTGTTCAAATCCGAGAAGAAACCCAGAAATTTTATGTGTAGTGGAAGATATTCGCGATGTGATGGCCATTGAAAATACGGCACAATTCAAAGGCTTATATCATGTACTTGGTGGTAAAATATCACCAATTGAAGGTATTGGACCTCATAATTTAACGATTGACAGTTTAGTGAATAAGGTTAAAGAAAGGGTAATTAAAGAAATTATTTTTGCTTTGAGCTCAACCATGGAAGGTGATACGACCAATTTTTATATTTACAGACAATTGCAAGGTTTAGATGTTAATTTAACAACAATTGCAAGAGGAATCTCGGTTGGAGATGAAATTGAGTATGCCGATGAAGTAACCTTAGGTAGGAGTATAGTGAACAGAATTCCTTTTGAGAGTAGTTTAAAGAGTTAATCAATGGGTTCGACATAATAATCAATTGAATTTAAGGAATGATTTGGGTCAATTTTGTCTAGTATATTACTAATAATTTTTCCGAATGAAGTCAAGGATTTATTTTTTAAATTTTTACCTATTACACTAGAAATAGTTTCATCTCTATTCCCAAATTTGTAACCATTTTTTTTGACCCACAATAGGTTGAGTAGATGTTGCATAACAACATTGCCCAATTGATCAATGGAAATGGCTATTTCTAAAAAATAATCACCAAGTCCGGAGACATGTTTTTTAAATAAACTATAAAAAATTCCGTAAAGAATTCCAATAGGACCTGTGATAATTAACAAAATAAGAGATAGTATTAAAAGTAATAAACCGATTATAGGGTTGGTTTTTTTTTCTTTGATTTGATTTTTGTTTTTCAAAATCGTAATGTTTAATGAATTGATTTATATTGAATTAGTTAAAGTTATAAAAAATATTTTATTTGATTTAAAAATTAGTAAAGTATATTTTATTGATGCTATTTACTTTAAAAGTATAAGTCTTTAATTTCGATGTATATTTGCCGCCAAGTATCAATATGTAAAAAAGAATTCAATTTTATCATTTCCTAAATAGTATATATGTCATTCAAATCATTAGGCTTATCTGATGCCTTATTGAGAGCAATTAATAAAAAGGGTTATAAAGAACCTTCAACTATCCAAAAAAAGGCAATTCCTTTAATTCTTGAAGGTAAGGATCTCTTGGCATCTGCACAAACAGGTACCGGAAAAACAGCAGGCTTTACCTTGCCAATGTTACAATTGCTTGACGATCAAAGCAAATGGAAAAGGAGACCCTTAAGAGCTTTGGTTTTAACACCAACGAGAGAGTTAGCGGCCCAAGTTTATGCCAATGTAAGAGAGTATAGTACGTTTTTAGATATAAGATCAACAGTAATATTTGGGGGTGTAAATCAAAAACCTCAAGTTGCAACTTTAAGAAATGGTGTAGATATATTAATCGCAACACCTGGCAGGTTATTAGATTTACAAAATCAAAAAGCACTTTCTTTGGCAAGAATAGAAATATTGGTTTTAGATGAAGCAGATAGAATGTTGGATATGGGTTTTTTAAGAGATATCAAAAAAATACTTGCCTTGATGCCTAATAAAAGGCAAAATTTGTTATTCTCCGCTACGTTTTCCAAGGAAATTAAAAAATTGGCTGGAGGGTTTATGTACCAACCAGTAATGGTAGAAGCAAGTCCTGAGAATACAACAGCAGAAAAGGTAGAACAAAAAGTTTATCGTGTAGACAAGGGTAAAAAAACAGCTTTGGCAATCCATTTAATCTCTAATGGAAACTGGGAGCAGGTTTTAATCTTTACAAGAACCAAACACGGTGCAAATAAACTTTGTAAAAAACTGATTGGAGCTGGTATTACTGCCGCTGCAATTCACGGTAATAAAAGTCAGACTGCCAGAACCAAAGCCTTAGCTGGATTTAAGAAAAGCGAAGTTCGCGTTTTAGTGGCTACAGACATTGCAGCACGTGGTTTAGACATTCCGTTACTGCCTCATGTTATTAATTTTGAATTGCCCAATGTGCCTGAAGATTATGTACATAGAATAGGCCGTACTGGTAGAGCAGGAGCGAGTGGTGAGGCTATTTCGTTAGTGTCACAAGAAGAGAAAGTTTTTTTAAGAGATATCGAAAAATTATTAAATCAAAGGATAGATAATCAAATTTTACAAGGTTTTGAGCCAGATACATCTCCTGCAAAGGAAAATGTAAGTCAGAATAAACCAAAGAATAAAATGCCATATCGAAAAGGAGGAAACAGGAATTATAGTAGTAGGTCAAAAAGACGTTGATAAAAGAATATCCTTACCTAGAGAAAACTCAATTCAAATCCTATTCCACCACTATTTTATCTACATAAAAATAAGTGCCTACCAATTCACTTTACCACCGATCATTTGGATTGGTTCGGGCATAAACTACCAATAAGGTATTTGGAGCAATTTCTTCAATAGAAGCATAATTACCACAGTCTGGTGGGTAAAGATCATTGAAATATGGTATAATTGGTCTCCAACTTTCATTTGTTTTAGGATCGTTAAACATAAGCCAGTTATCAGGACGACCATAACTAAGAGTAATTATTCCATTTTCTAATTGAATGGCATCAGGCCATACATTAAACTCAGTAATGATCTAAGTATGTGATTCTCATAATTTTAAAGTAAAAAATAATCTCAGAGCAAAAGAGAGATAGTTAAATAAGTAGCTTAAAAATTAAACTTTTACTAAGTTAATACTTGTTTTGTAAAAAAAAACTGTGATTCAATAAACTAAACCACAGTCTTTCAATTAAACTAAACTTAATTACTATTTTAACAAATAAGATATATTGATAAATATGTTTCGCCCCATTCTTGGAATATTATTCCAATCTGCATATGTTGAGTAATAAATATCAAAAATATTTTCAATTCCGGTTTTAACAAATAACTTCTGGCTACCAAAATAAAAACTATAAGACGCGTTAGCATTTAAAACAGTATAGGCACCTGTTTTATCTTCACCATAATCACTACTATAGTTTATCTGTTCTCCTGCTCCAACTAAATTAATCTCTGCATTAAATAGGTTTTTTTTAAAATGTAGTGCTGTTTTATAGTTGAATGGGCTTATCAGAGGTAAGTTGTTTCCTTCAAAATCCTGCCCAAGATTGTATCCCAAAGAACCTGTCCATGTGAATAATGACAAAAAACTATAAGATACACTTATATTTGTATTTAATATAAATGCATTATCCAAAGAAGTGTAGACACTTACACCATTTGCTCCAATAGTCATTGGACTCAATTCTGGGTTAATTTCTCCGATGATATAATCGAAAATATAAAATATAGAAGCCTCAGCTCCAACTTTAAATTTTTTGATTTTATGATTAACATTGATATTAGCTTCAATTGATTTTTCGTTTTTTAAATAAGGATTTCCTATATAATCAAAATTATCAAAACTATTGTATAAATAAAAACCATATGCTTCTGTTACTGATGGTGCTCTTGAACCGAAACCTGTTCCAAATAAAAAATTAAGATTTTTATATGTTACTTCATATTGGGATGAAATATTTACTAAAAACCTATTGTTTGTATCAGTTAAATCCGAATAAAAAATCCTTAAGCTATTTAATCCAAATTCACTAGCTATTTTCTCAAATTGATAACCAAATCTAGCGGTAACTTTAAGTTTTTTATCTTCACTCAGACTCAAGTTATCTTCTATATATACACCCGAGTTAAAAGTTCTTACATCAGGCCAAGTTAGCATAAACATAAGATTCTCATTAGGATTATTTGGGTACATAGTCATTTCTGCCAAAGATTTGTTATAAAACATATTTGCATTTAGCAAGAGTTGATGACCTGATTTTTGAATATTCATTTTTGAATAAAAACCAAATGTATTACTCCAACCAGGCATATCCATATGAATTGGAACATCCGGTCTTTTTGTATCATCCATAATGTGAGTTATTGTGTTGTAATACAGTTTTGACTCCCATTTTTTGATACTCTCGGTCAACTCTTTATGTTCATAGCTAACAGATGTTATTAGTGCTTCAGCTGATGATACATCCATTGGTAAAGCAGGATAGCCAACATCTGTGGCCTTATCATAAATAATTGATGCCAAAATTGCACCATTTTGACTTACTTTGATTCCGGCAACTGTAGAAATATTATACTTTTTAAATTGTGAAAACAAAACTTCTTTATTACCTCCTGCGAAATAATTATCAGATTTTCTGTATATTATATCAGAATTTATAAAATATTTGTCGCTGTAAAAATTGAATTCTGTACTGAATATTCTTTCATTCCCATTGGTTTCATATCCTGTATCCAGTCCCATACCCCAACCATTCATTTCAAAATTATTCTTTTGTAATTTCAAATCAATTCCTCCCCCAATTGAAGAGCCATTTTCAGAACCCTGCTGCCCGGATTTAATGTGCACTTCAGATAGATTTGATACATCTACATAAGAAGTTATAGGATCCATCTTATCTGTACATGCTCCAAATATTCGCATTCCATCAATTGTAACAACAATCCTATCTGATACCATATTATTAATGGTAGGCTCCCAAGCATAATTGCCTCTTTTAATCATAACAACTTTACTTGATTTTTCCAAATATTCATCAATAGAAGATAATGGCTTAACCTGCTTTTGATTACTTAGATCTTCTCTTCCAATCACTATTATTTCATCTAAACTTACAACCTTAGTAGTATCAATAACTTGGTTCTGAGCTGTAATTAAAGCTATATTAACAAATAATAATAGTAGAACAATGAGGCTTTTTTTCATAATTTTAAATTATAATCGGCCTTATTGACAAGACCGATTATTCATAATTAAATACTTAAAACTCAAGTTCTAAATACAAACTGCTATTCTCGTGCTCTTCTGTTACTTCTTCTCCCTTTAAAACATCTCCATCATTATTAAGAAGAATTAAATTTAATCTCCAGTACCCAGTCATTGTTAAGGATAATTTACCTTCATACATTTTGGAATGGCTGTTGTAGAATAAATCCTCATTATTCGGTGAAGAATGATTTCCCATACTCGGCATACGGGGGTCTAATAAAACTTTGTAGTTCACAACTTCAGGAAAATTCATCATATTTTCCATTTTATACAAACCTACCTTCATATTATTTATTTTTACATCAGGATTACGTGGCTCTACTAATGCTAGAATATATTTTACATCATCCATGCCTGTAAATGTAGTTACTACTCTTTTTTCGGACATTGGAACACTTATATCTCCTTTTGCTTCGTAATCAACGCCATTAATTGAATAATTAAAGGTCAAATCCCAACCTTCATCAGCATTTTCCGGCATCTGAAAAACTATATATCCATTATAAATAGTCTCTCTCCCTGCTACTTTAACAATTTCTGATTTAGGGCATGAATGAGTCTTGGATACCATATGCATAACCGGGTTCCAACTAACAATGGCATTTTCAATAAAGCTCTGATTACTTTTGTCTTTAATCCGAATAGTAATATCATTATAACCCTGTATAAATTGACCGTTTTCAGTATACAATTCAATTATATGATTTTCGTTTAATATTTCCTGAACTTTAATCAGGTCTTTAACCTCGTTAACAGGTTCTTTATCTTCATCTGAACATGACGTAATGATTATACTTAAAAGTATAGTAATTGTGTATTTTAGAAATTTCATTTTATTTTAATTTTATTATTTATAATATTTTACGGGATGTTCAACTATGCATCAACATCACAGTCGATAAATGCACAAATAGCATAAATCGAGCAACCCATTTGGCAGATACTTTAGTATCTACCTAAATTAACAAAAAAGATAAAATTAAAATCGAGGAGGTTTAAAAATAGCATTTATCAAAATGCTTTCTTTCAATAAATTAAAGTGATTTGGGCTCTCTAACTTATTATTAAACTCTAAAGTAGAATAAATAAATTTATCT
>CAYPHN010000042.1:0-10708 GCA_964410265.1 uncultured Flavobacteriaceae bacterium
AGTGACTATAATTAAATGTTTAATTTTTAGTCAACCTATTTCAGGAAAGTACAATATTTCAATTGTTTCATAACTTATTTTTAAAATATTGAAAAACGGAAATAACGATTAATAATAACAAAATAGGGTAGATAATAATAAGGTCGACTCTTATTATTGCACCACTTGTTGTTGGCTGTGATTTAGCCCAAAACCAAACAAATAATTCCCATATTAAGTAAAGCGCAATTAATATTAAGGTAATTTTTTGAATGAATGTAAATTTCTGCATAGGGATTATTTTATGAATCTAATTTACATAATTTTATGAAATATTTTAAAAGTATTTTTTGTATTGTTTTATTCTGAATTTAGTCGTGGTAAAAGAAGTATCCATCATTTTTAGTTTTTTATAAATTGGATTTGCTCCTATAGAACGGTTTGCGGCATTAGAAGGAGAGATCAATGAAACAGTTTTAATAATTCTTTTATCAAGAGTTAATTGATGAATTTTAGGAGATTTATTTGAGATTATTTGGAGTTTTAAATCATGTGTTTTTAAGTGTTTTCTAAAAAAATATTCGGGTCCGTTCTTACTATTCCCTCCCATAAATATAATGGTGTCTATTGAAGGGTTTTGTCTAAGGAATTCAAGTAGTTTACGAAGCCGGATGTGTTTCATGCCTAGATCAGATGCATCTATTTTATTTCTTTCACAACTGGCAACGATATCACAAATTCCGATAAGGTTTTTTTGAAGAAAATATTTTCTTTGATTGATGGCATTTTGGGTATTTTTATATTCCAATTTTAGATTGAAAATATTATCCAAAATAGGCCAAAGTAGTCCGTACTTACTTCCGTAACAAAAATTTACATCTTCATTAAAAAGGTTGCCTGTTGTAAACCGGGGAGGAGGTAAGGTACCTACAATTAATTTGGTTGCATTTTTTGGAATAAAGGGCGGGTATGGATGGAGATGAAGGAACAAATTAATATGCTTTATCTTCCCCTTTAAAAATATTGGCCATGGTTTGTACGATTATTTTTAAATCTAAAAAAAATGACCAATTTTCAATATAAAAAATATCTAATCTTACACGGTTTTCCATATCTTCATTTTTTTCTATTTCACCACGATAACCCCTGGTTTGAGCTAATCCTGTAATACCTGGTTTAATAAAATGTCTAACCATGAATTTGTCAACAACCTTTGCATATTTTATGGTTTGACTAGGCATATGGGGTCTTGGACCAACAATACTCATGTCGCCTAAAAGTACATTGATAAATTGAGGTAATTCATCAATACTTGTTTTACGAATAAACTCACCAATTCTTGTAATTCTAGTGTCTTCTTTAGTTGCTTGAATATCATCAGATAGCGCATTCATTTTCATGGATCGATATTTAATGCATTTAAAAGTATTATAACTTAATCCGTCTCTTGTTTGTACAAAAAAAAGTGGTCCCTTAGAGTCTAATTTTATTAAGATATATAAGATTATTGATAACCAAGAAAGAACAAATATTAAAATAATTAACGAAAATACAATATCGAATGCTCGTTTAAAAAACTGGTTAACAGGGTCATCTATAGGAATTTTTCTTAACGATAGAATGGGTATATAATCAAAATATTCTACTTTCATTTTTTTGGTAAAAATATCTTTTGCATCGGGAATTAGTTTTAAAACTATTAAATTGTTATCTGTAAAATCAATGAATTTTTTAATTTGGTCTTGTGTGAGTTCTGATATCGAACAAATAACCTCATCAACAATGTTGTTTTGGGCATAAGTAAAACTAGCGTCAATTGTTCCTAGATAATTGAATGTTTTAGAATTATTTGAAAAATTACCCAAAATTTTATATCCCAATTCAGGGTGATTCTCTATGAAATCACCTACATTTTGCATACTTTTATTAGATCCAATCAACATGATATTTCTAAAATTACCACCTAACATTCTGTATTTTTTGAGTGCGTATAAATACATACTTCGAAATGTAGTGATAGCTAAGAATATATAGAGTAAAATCTTGATATGATCCATGGCATGGATGGATTTGTTTGTTAAGCTATAATATGCAAAATAAACAAAAGTAAAAATTAGAAACTGTAGGAAAAGCCGTGATAAAAGATCTGCATTTTTATGATAACGACGGATATTATAAAAATCAAGGTGATACGAAATAATTAACCAGCTAAGATTTGTAAATGTAATATGCCAGAACCCCGAATAAGCTTTCTCTAAAAAGAACCATAAAAAAAAATTAATAATAACAAGATTTGCTATTATAGAAATAGGTTTGATATATATAGAGTATCGCTTGTTTTTACCAGACATCTTACTAATTACTAAATAATCATATTTTGTTTGATGTAATAATCAATCTTAATTGCAATAAGAGGAAAAATAACAAAAAACATGATACCTTTTTGACGTTCTAAAATTGATTCAGTAAACATAACAAGTATAAAAATAAAAATGACGTAGAAAGCAAGAAAATATTTATTGTTTTTTGAAATACTAATAAAATTATATAAAACGTAAATTAACAACAGAAAGCCTATAACTCCCAATTCTATCAATGTTTGGGTGTATTGATTATGGAAATTAGATTTTAAAAATCCACCTTTTTCTTCCCATGGTTTACCTGTATACATTTTATAATCTTTATATTTTTTATTTAGAAGTTTCTGCCCATTACCAAGTCCTACACCTAAAAAAGTATTAAAATTACTATCTTTTTCGATATCATAAAATGCTTTGAGTTGTACTAGTCTTAAATTAAGGCCATTCCAAAGGTAAGTGTCTCCAAATTCATTTTTTGAATAGACTTCTTTTATTTTTTCATACTTAAGAATCTCGTCAAATCTTCTAGAGATATTATTGTCTGATGTGATTATAATAAAAAATAATATACTTAAAACTGCTATAGCTATAGTAGCTAGTTTTCGATTCTTATGCTTAAATTTTAAAGACGAATAAAACATCATGATTGTACTAATGAACAAAAGAACGGATATTAGCTTTGAACTTAGTAAAAGAATGTAAATAAAGATTGTAATTAAAGCAATATAGTGGATTAGGCTAGTTTTTTGAATTTTTATTAGAATAAAGTATAAATTAAATAGAAATACCATTAAATATAAAATAGAAATGTAAATGGCGTTTGTAGACAAAGGTGATGTTAAAGAATGATAGTAAAACTCGGATATTATGTGGGTAGTGCTATATCTAATTGACGCTATAAGAATTGTTATAGCAGAGATTGTTATAAAAAAATAACCAACATATTTTAAAACTATTTCATACTTGATTTTAGAATTAAAACTTGAAACCCACACAGGTATGATTAAAAATGGTAGAAATCCTATTGATTTTGAAAGAGAATTTTCAATGTTTACTGACCAAAATAAAGAAGTGAAAACGAAAAACAAAAAGAGTAAAAAACCATAAAAAGAACTATTTTTTAGAACTATTTTTTTTCTGATTAATAAAAATAACGTATAAATCGCTATTAAAATCACAGTTTTGCTAACCCAGTGTTCTTTAAATAAAAGAGATATAATTAATAGAAATAGAAGTATTGAATTAAAACTAGTTGTGTTAGTTTTAAAATTTAATAGATAAATAAATAGCTCTGCAAATAAAAAAGAAAGGATTGATAGAATTGTAGCAATCAGAATAATTTCAGCAATTGTTATCTTATGGGCATAGATTGGAGTTTCAAGAAATATATAGGGGTCATAATAAATATCTTTTTTAGGAGAAAGATTGATTGTAATAAGATTTGATTTTTGTTTTAGTATACGTACAGAAGGATGTGCTCGAAATTTTTTAAGATTGAGGTCTATTTCTTGTTTATCGCTATACATTATAATATTTTCAATGCTAATGGTGTTTTTTAAAGATATATCAAAGTTAAAACGCAATAGTTTTGGAAAATATTTTTTTGAAAATTTGAAATTAGCTATTTGCCCATTAACCAATGAGGTTATCCTATTATCTTCTGAATATGGAGAAATTGAATTTAGAGAATCACTATAATAAAGTTGAATTTCCTTTGGATTTCTAAATGGAACATGTGAAATTGGAATTTCCTTATTTTCAAGATTTGTATTATCTTCAAATTTAATTTGAACAAACAAAGAGTCATTAGAAATTTGATCCATATTATAATAATCAAATTCTTTACTTAGGTCAGTAAATTTTATGAGCAAGGCTAACAATACATAGGAGACTAAAAAAACGACTATTTTAATTTTTTTTGTACTCATATTAGCGCTTCGTATTTTCGATTTATTGTATCCCAGTTAAATGTTTCAATCACATATTCATAGTTATTTTTAACATAAGATCTATATTCTTTTTTGCTTTTGGTTTCTAAAACTTTAGTAACATCTTTTTTGGTTTTAAAATATAAAGCATTCTCTTTAAGAATAGAGACATTGAAAATATTATTATGTGCACAGATAAAAGCATGAGATGCCATTGCCTCCAATAAAGAGGGGTTGGTGCCTCCAACACTATGTCCATGAAAATAAATATTTGAATTTTCACGAAGTGAATTCAATTTTGGTAAATCATATAAAGACCCGATAAATACTATTTGATGATATTTTTGATACTTAAGCACCAAATACTTTCCAAAAGTATTAACTATACTGCCAATTACTATGAAAATTTCACTACTACCAGAGTCTACAACACCATCAAGAATAGTTTCAACATTATTCTCAGGTTCTATTCGGGCAATCAACATGTTGTATTTTTCCGTTTGTATATTTAGTTCGTTTAAAATGGAATCATCATAGATGTTCTCGGTTTCAACGCCATAGGCAATATATACAGAATCAACGCTGTATTTATTTTTTAAATACTTTTGGATACCCAAAGAATCGGCAATTAAAACATCACTGTATTTTACGGCAAGTTTTTCTGCATATTTTAAAAATGTTTGTATTTTTTTTGAATATTTGGATCGTTGCCATTCCATTCCATCCATATTAGTTATTAATTTTATTTTTTTTGGAAGCAACCAGTTCCAAATCGTGCTACTGGTGTACCCCAATTGAAAGACAACATCTATTTTTCTTTTTCGAATATCTAAAATACAGTTGAAATCGTATATAAATTGTCCGGTAGTCCCAATAATTTCTTCAGGGTCATATTTGTGAATGATATGTATACCATTCCAAGTTTGTTTTTTATATGGATGCAGAGAAGAACTATAAACATAAGTTTCATATCCTTTATTGACCAAATGCTTTGCAAAAAATTCGGCAAATTGTTCGTACCCCCCATGATTATTTGGAATACCCCTAGTTCCTAAAATTGCTATTCTCAATTTATAATTTTAATAATGAAAGTAATTCTTTTTCTTTACTTTTCCATGAATGATTTTCTTCAGGTAATTTTTGCAAGACCTTTGCAGATTTTATCATTTTACTAAAACCGTCTTTTGAGTCGGTCAAATAAATATATTCTCCCATATCTTGAAGTCCATTACCTCGAGTACCAATTACGGGTAATCCAGCAGCTAAATATTCATAAACTTTGATAGAATCGCCTCCATGTTGGTTTTTACCAATGTTATAGGGAATAATACCAATATCAAAATTACTCAAATAATATGGATACATTTTATAATTTTTATCACCTAAGTAAAAAACATTTTTCGTCAAGTTAATTTTAGAAAAAACTTTTTTATCTAATATTTGACCCACAATTATAAAATTATAATTCTTGTTTTGATTAGCAACATAATTAAACAAGTTAAAATCAAAAAGGTGTGTTATCTTGCCACCAAAACCGACTATGGGTAAATTGTTTTTATTGATATTCTTTAGGTCACTAGGTATTGGGAGGCTCTTATTAAATTTATCAAAATCAACTCCGTTTTTAATAATATTAATTTTATTTATACCAAATTTATTCTTAAAGAAAGACTTATTTTCTTTAGAGTTTGTCACCCATATGTTTGCATTAACAGAAAATGATTGGTAAGCGCCGAATAATTCATTTTTAATAGAATTCAAACTAGGCATTAAATAGAAATTGTCCCAAGCATCAAAAATCACAGATTGATGTTCTTTATCATTTAAAAAAAAATTGGCTGAAAAAACGTTTGCTGAAATAATAGAAGTATTTTTAATCTTTAGAAATGTAATACATTGGTTATAAAAATATTTAAAGTTTTTGTCGCCAAAGGCATTGAGGTACCATTTTCTTCCTTCTCGTAAATGTTGAATATTTTGATTTAAGAAATAATCAATAATATATGTTTTTTTATCTATTTTATAGAGTGAAGAATGGTTAGATTTTAAAACAACCTCTCCTTCTAATTTTTTAGTAATTTTCTTCTTTTTCAGCAATAGCTCTAAGCGTGTTATGGGTCTGTTAAGTATAATTAACCTCTCAATATCATTATTAGACCTAAATTTTTCGATAAAATGTGCATCTCTGGTGCGATTTCCTTCATCCAATATTTTGCGCCAATCATGAAAAGGAATATAGATAAGATTTTTAATTTTCATAATGATATCGATAAATAAAATAAGTTAGCATAAAACTGATATCAAAAGTAACAATAGTAAAGAAGGAGTAGAGTAATAAACCCAAAGTTAAATACAAACTATAAGAAGAACTGCTTTTTACAATAAGTTTATTTGTTTTATAAATAAATATAAAAAACATAGATAATCCTACTAAGCCTAAGTCGTAATAAAGCCAAATTAACTGACTAAAATGTCTAAAAACACCATTAAATTCTCCTTTTAAAAGGCCAAAGTATGTGTATGCCCCATGGCCAAAATAATTTAATCCATCTTTTAATAAAACAACTATTATTTGCTCTCTTCTGGCGATTCCGTCTTTATACCATTTTAATGCAGACCTATAATCAAGGCTATTGGATAATTTATTTTGTAGATCTAAATAAAATTTTGGTTCGAATAAAACAACAAGAAAATACACAATGGATAAAAATATCAATAGGTAAAATATTTTCTTTATTGATATATCAAGAATAGACTTTCGTTTAATAAAAATTAAAATCGAGATAGCTCCAAATAAATATAAAATACTTGTATTTGAATTAGACAAGAGTAGGTTGAGGATAAGAATTAAAGTAGCAATATTTCGCTGAATATTATTTTTCAAAACGGGATAAGTCCATATATATAAAATGTTTGCAACAAGAAAAAAACCTAATGCATGATCGTTTTTTAAAAAAAAACTACCAAAGGTAAAATCAACCTGAGCTACTTGCTGAGCTGAGTTATTAAGTTCAATAAGAAAATCGTAAAAGTAATTTTGAATCAATAATATAGGTAGTTGTAATAAAGCAATGTATAATAGTATTTTTTTTATTTTTAAGGATTTAAAAAAATACTTGCTATTATTTGTTAAATAATAAATAGACAAAGGAAGCAAAAAGAATAAACTATATAATATGGGTTTAATGATACTCTCTCGATTAATAATTGAAATGATAAAAGTATAAACAACCATAATGACTATTAGGAAAGAATAATCGAATCCAATTTTTTTTACTTTTAATTTTGAATGAAAAAGGTATAGTAATAAGAATGAATACACCCCAAAGAAAGTTAGAACAGTATTTGAAAATCCTAAAAAAAATTGAAGAAAAAGGAATATAGGATGAAAAGGGCCAAATAAAATTGGATGATGATATTTCTGTCTCTATCCATTTTTTTTATTTATAATTCCTAACATTACACCTTTGTAGAAAGTAAAAAATTTCTTTGGATTCAAGACTAATAAAATTCCAATTATTAAAGAATAAATAGATAAATTTGAATAGTATACTATTTTGTTATCTACCATGTGTTTTAATTCAAATATAATCCCATTTCTAACAGAATAAAAAATTCTATCTAAATTATCTGTATTGTGGTATCTTGTTTTTAAAATTGCGATATTTTTATTATTCTTTAAATGAAATGAAGTTTCTAAATCAGTTATCACACTATCTTTAACAAGTTTAATATTACCGCCATTTTCTGATATTCTTATTGTAAAATCATAATCATCAGCATATAAGAAATATTTTTCGTCAGGGTATCCAATGCTGTCTATCAGTCTTTTATTAAAAAACAAACCTCCATAGGGCGCTACTTTTAAACCTTTTTTTTGGTAATCATTAAATTGTTTGTTGTTTGCAAATAATGAAAAACCAAGGGCTGAGTTATTTCCTTTAAGCATTAGGGAGCCATTATTTGATTTAACAGCTTCCAAATAAATTGATCTGTCAGGTCTGTAAGATAATAAAGCATCTTTTTCACAATTGAATTGACAGTTTTTATAAAAGTATATGATTTTTTCAAGAGCATTATTTTCAGGTAAATTATCGTCATCTAAAAGCCATAGAAAATTTATATTTGATTGTGTTTTTAAATAACTAATACCCTGTTTAAATCCTTTTGCCGATCCTAAATTACTAGGGTTAAAAATAAATTTTACTTTTTTTATCTTCAAAAGATTTTCAAATAAATCTTTTGAACAACCATTCACTACAACACAAATTTTGTTGATACTTGCATTATTTTGACTCTGAATTAATTTTGTTACATATTTTATTCTGTTTCCGTACGTAACAGTTACTATTCCTACTTTCATTTAAACAGATTTAAAATACTTTATTAATTTTAAAAATACTGTTATTTCGGCAAATAAAAGAGCTAAAGAGATTCCATATACTCCAAAATAATATCCACCTAATACACCAATAAAAATATTTATTAATGCTCCTGCAAAAATTGATTTAGTAAATAATTTATCTTTTCCAAAATTAATTAATCCTACAACACCTAACAAATAGTTTAAGCCACCAAATACTATAACAGGACTTAAAATTAAAAATATAATAAGAAACAATTCATTAGATTCCTTAAAAAAAAATTTAGATGCTAGCGGGCTCAAAAACAATGTAATGATATATATAAAAAGAAGAAAAATAAATAAGAATTTTAATAGTTTTTGTATATATTTTTTACTTTCTTTTTTTGATAATTCATTAATTTTTTTTGATGTATTAGGAAATAATGCTTGTGTTATTGGTGTAGCAATCATCTGTATTGATTTTAACAATTTTTCAGCTACACTATAAACCCCAGTAATTGCATTTGAAGTAAAAAAACCTACAAGTACTATATTCAAATTTCTATATAAATTAATTCCAAGAGAAGAAATGAAAATTGAATAACCATTTGTTAAATGAAATTTTAAATCTTCTTTAGAAATTTTGCCAAATGAAAATCCATAAAGCTTAATAGAAAACAATCCCAAGAACCCGGTAATAAATGAGCCTATAGCGTAGATTAATAATACATAAATATAATCTTGTGGATTTTTAATAAGAATAAATATCATTAAAATAGTTATAATTTTCCCTATAAAGTTTGCTATTGTAATGTGTTTTAATTTTTCAACGCCTTGATAAAGCCAAATAGGAAAAATAGCCATTCCGAATAATATTAGATACCCTGTTAAGAATAAAAATGAATTGGTTTTTAAAGTTGGTATGGTGTTGATAACGATAAAATAAAAAATTAGAACTAAACAAAAAAACAAAAGTTTTAAAATTAAAATACTTGAAATAGTTTTGTTAATAATTTTTAAATCTCCTCTGTTTTTAGATATAAATTTAGTCGCCGAATAGTTAAAGCCATATTCAATCAAAACATTTAAGTAAAGTGCAACTGCTTGTGCTAAAGAGATTATGCCAAATTTATCAATTCCTACAACTTTAATCAAATAAGGAAATATAAGTATTGGTAATAAATAATTAGCCATTTGAAAAAAGGCTAAATAGGAAATATTCTTTAATAGGAACTTGTTATTCTTTATTAAACTAAATATCTCCATCTGTTAAATTACAATATATTGATAATTATATTTTTTGAGTAACCAAAATTTGTAAAATATAATTAAAGTTTTACATCATGGTTTATACATTTATGAACTTATATATTAACATGATTTTCAAAGGTTGTTTATACCAATTAGAAGGTGTGTTTTTACTTTTTTTAGCCTCTATAATTTTTTAAATAATTGTTTAGTTGTTTAATTAATATCCATCCCAACATCAAACCACCAAATAGTAATGCAAACTGTATATACTTTTTATGAATTAAATTTTTATCTGGTACGCCAATTTTATCAAAATCGGAAATTATGTTTACAACGTTATTCTTTCTAATTAGGGCTTTATTCGTTAAGGAAATATTATCAAGTATATCTGTTGTAGTTTCAAAAAGTTTGATATCATTCTGCTCTTTATTTGTGTTTGTTTTAGCAATTTCAATGGTTGAAGCACCCGATTTGTTCTCCGCTTCTTTTAAAGCAACCTCTTTATAAGTTTTTCTTAATGAATCAACCTGGGTCAAATTCTTGTTAAGCACCTTGAGTTTTTGAATGAGCTCATTTACCTTTAAATTCTTAACATTTTTGTAGTAATCATTTTCTACCAAACTAATCAGTGAAGGAGATAATTTTGCAAAAATTGTTTTTGATTTTGAATTAACTTGAATAGTATGGTAACGAAGATCATATTCAGCCAAACGTTTTACATAGTCATCAAACTCAAAACCCCTTGTAAAAATAGTATCTGTCTTTCGCATATATTCATCAAATGCTCTATATAAATTATTTTTCGACTGGTAGGCTGAGACTTGTATCTTGCTAATCTGAGCGGC
>CAYPHN010000042.1:10750-16336 GCA_964410265.1 uncultured Flavobacteriaceae bacterium
AGTTAGAATATGCGATAATGATAAAGAATCTTTTTTCTTGACTAAATCATTTAAATAGTCTATTTGTTTATACAATTGTATTCCGCTGCCATAATTGGTTTCAATAATCATGTTAGAAACGAAGGTTCTTTTGTCTAATTTGTGAAGAATAAATCCAACAACAAACCCTAAAATAAGAGCAAAACCTAATTTTAAAGCATGACTCCTTAAAAAGATTAAAAATAAAATAAACCAATGAAAAATACTTTTAAAAATATTTCCAAAAAAGTTGAAAAGATTTCGGAAACCTTTTCCGATTACTATAAATAAACTCCCTAAATCAACTTCCTCTTCTTGTTGTGTTTGAGAGGTTTGGTCTATTTTATTTTTCTTCTCCATAAAGCTTGATTTCGTATAGCAAAAATATACAAATTAAAACAGTATCATATTTATTCTTGAAATATTTATTCAATAAGGCGTAACATAAGCAAAAATATGAGTAACGGGATTAAATAGGTCTTATTTCTTAAATCTTATCTAAAAATTCCATCTACCAAGAAGTAAAAAGGATTTTACTTTTATTTTGTGTGATTTAAATGTATGAAATATTTCATAAAAAAACTGTTCCGATATTTCGAAACAGTTTTAAATGAGTTGTTTGTAAATTGTAAAGTGTTAAAAATTAAATACCAAAGACGAGGTAAAACGTTTTGTGTCAATTTCTAATTGCGCTGGTTCAACTTCATCAATGCCTATAAATTTATATTGATCTGTATAAGAAGTATTATCAAATGCAAAATCAAATCGGAGGCGACTAGAGAATTTAACACCGAAGCCTAAAGAATATCCAGTAATATTGTCAGATGAATTTGGAGTTTCTAAATAGCGATAACCACCCCTTAAGCTAATGATATTTAAGCGCCATTCAGTACCTATTTTAAATGAGGAAGTATTGCTTAAATTTCTACTCAAATCTTCATTTTCATTAATAAAAAAACTGGATGGTTTTAATTTTAAGTTGTTATAATCACGATAGGTATAATCGAAACTTATAAGTCCTTTTTGTCCAAAAATGTATGATAAACTACCTGTAAGTTTACCGGGTGTATTTAAACTATAATCAAAATAATTTGGGATTGTTTCGTTAATATACGCTTGATTATCATTACTTACGATTACATCAAGTTCTCCATCAACCCAAGGATAAGGAGTGTCAGGGAATATTGAGTCGGGATCTGTTATGGTAAACCTTTCAGTTAAATCATACCAAATAGGTGATTGGTAAGAAATTCCAAGTCTTAAATTTTGATTGGCTTTGTAAATAGCACCCAATCCAAAATTAAACCCATTACCATTGGTTGCAAGGTATTGGTTGTTAAAAGCATCGAGCAAATTGCCGTTTCCATCATTGTTCAATTCTTCAGTATAAGCATTTTGATAAAAATTAATATTTTGAAATGCCACTGAGGCACCTAAATATAAATTATCCTTGTATTGTGTACCAATGGTCATCGAAAACCTATCATTGTAGCCAGAAGTATAATTTCTAAAAAATTGATTATCAACATTAGTGTAAAAAATATCATTGGTGTCATCATCATCAAAATTTAGATTTGGGTCATCTACGTAATAAGCTATACCACTGTTTCCACGAACCGCATAATTTTGATTAAAATCTTTTATTAAATTATAATTGAAACCTAAGGTTACTTTTTTAAAATCTGAATTGCTGTAAGTTGGAAATACAATAACACCTCCCGCTTGAGTTAAACGAAAATAATCATCGCTATTGTTTACAGAAGAGCCATAAAAAGTACTTCTAATACTAGTATCGCGATAACCTAATGTAGTTGAGAAACCTGAATTGTTAAATACTGCTAAACCTGCCGGATTTATATCAGCTGCTGTCATGTCACCTCCTAATGCGCCAAAAGCCCCACTCATAGCTGAAAACCTTGCCGTACCATAACCGTCATCTGATGAAAAAAGTATGGCCTGATCAACATAACTAAGAGATTGTGCAAATAAGCTAAAAGAGAAAATTAAAATTGAAAATAGTATTATTTTTTTCATGTGTCTATATTTATTGTTTTTTTAATGGTCACATGCTGTTCGCTATTAGTCACTCCTATGGTTGATATAGGTTTTAGCATGCTCGTTTCATAGTATTCATGTTAATTATCGAATAGATTTATGACCCGAAGACCTGTTAGATGAAGTTCTGGTAGAGGAAGATCTTGTTGAAGAAGATCTGGTTCCATGATTGTTAGTTGAAGATCTGCTATATCTGTTAGAGTTATTAGCTACCGCATTGCTAGCTTTTCTTATTTGTTTATTATTCGTTCTTTTTACCGAGTTAGAATTTCCATACGATGTGCGTGTGTTTCCATGGTTAGATCTGTTTACATAGGTCCTTGAAGGGTTATTGGCAACTTTGTAATTGGTTCTTGCCCTGTTGTAGGTTGATCGCTGCTTGTTGTATGAACCCGTATACTGAGCCCTGTTGTTATAGCTGTTGTATGCCTGATGCCTACTAGAACCACCCCTTCTAACGCCACTTGATCCACCACTTCTACCGCTAGGAGAAGAACTTCTCATATTAGAACTACCACGGTTGTAACTTCTTGTATTACTTCTTGTATTACTTCTATTATTTTTGGAGCTATTTTTATTATAGTTAGAATTTCTTGAACGAGATCTATTAGTAGAATTTTTACTATTGTTTCTAAATTGACTATTTTTAGATCTGTAATTTCTAGATTCACTTTTATATCTACTATTATATGCCTTATTGGATCTTCTATAATTACTGGCCAAATTTGTTCTTTTATTGTAAATATTATTTGTACTCATTCTACTGGTGTTATATCTACCAGAATAATTTCCATTTGTATTATAAGAATTTCTTTTTCCATAAGTACTAGGTCCATAATAACCACCACCCCAGAATCCACCGCCATAACCATAATGCGGATAGCCCCAGAAACCGCCACCCCAATAAGGGTTGCCCCAGCCCCAGCCGCCACCAAAACCAACATTAACATTTACTTGCGTATCTGTATTGTAATCCCATGGAGGAGCACCGTTAGCATATTGTTCATCTACATAAACTGTATCTGTTTCTTGATATCCTTCATAATCATCAATGTCAGTAAAAATCTCATCATCGCTATATCGTTGGTTTGCTGCGGAAAAATAAGATTGATAAAAATCTGATTTTGTATCCTTAACTAATACAACATCTTCTTTAGGAGATCCATAAATACCATCATTATCACTATAGGTATTTTGTGTACTTCCACAAGAAGTTAATGATAAAAGAAAAAGACTAAATATTATTATAAATAAAGGCGATTTTTTTATGTGAGTAAAGTATTTCATAGTGAGTTGTTTTTATTGTTGTAAGATAAAAAAAAGTTAGCTTTGCAACTTAATTTAGTATCTGACATAATTATTACAATTTTTATGCCAAAAATTATTATACATGAGTAAAAAATTAACAAAAAGAGAAGAAGACTATTCAAAATGGTACAATGAATTGATTGTAAAAGCCGACCTTGCTGAGAACTCTGGAGTTCGGGGCATGATGGTTATAAAACCTTATGGATATGCTATTTGGGAGAAAATGCAAGCTGAGCTGGATAGCATGTTTAAAGAAACCGGACATGAAAATGCATATTTTCCTTTATTAATTCCAAAATCATATTTTAGTAAAGAAGCAAGTCATGTAGATGGTTTTGCAAAAGAATGTGCTGTAGTTACTCATTATAGATTAAAAACTTCAGATGATGGTAAAATAGTTGTAGATGAAAGTGCAAAACTTGAAGAAGAACTGATTATTAGACCTACTTCAGAAACTATAATTTGGGATTCCTATCGAAAATGGATTCAATCTTATAGAGATTTACCTTTATTGATTAATCAATGGGCCAATGTGGTTCGATGGGAAATGCGAACACGATTATTTTTAAGAACTGCCGAATTTTTATGGCAAGAAGGGCATACGGCGCATGAAACCAAAGAGGAGGCAATAGAAGAAACGAAACAAATGCAGGGAGTTTACGCAGATTTTGCTGAAAATTTTATGGCTATGCCAGTAATAAAAGGATATAAAACAGAGAGTGAACGTTTTGCGGGAGCAATAGAAACTTATACTATTGAGGCATTGATGCAAGATGGTAAAGCACTGCAAGCGGGTACTTCTCATTTTTTAGGACAAAATTTCGCAAAGGCATTTGATGTTAAATTTACCACCAGAAAAGGTAAACAAGAATATGTTTGGGCTACTTCTTGGGGGGTGTCAACCAGATTGATGGGGGCTTTGGTTATGACGCATAGTGATGATCAAGGGCTAGTTTTACCACCTCGTTTGGCACCAATTCAATTGGTGATTGTACCAATTCACAAAAATGATGAACAACTAGATGCGATAAATACCAAGGTTGATAAAATGATTGTAGAATTAAAAGCTAAAGGGGTATCTGTTAAATATGATAAACGAACAACTTATAAACCTGGTTGGAAATTTGCTGAATATGAATTAAAAGGTGTACCATTAAGAATAGCAATTGGTCCGAGAGATCTTGAAAATGGTACTGTAGAATTGGCGAGAAGAGATACTTTGACGAAAGAAATTATTAGTCAAGAGAATATTGCCGAAACAATTTCTAATTTGTTAGACGAAATTCAAAATAATTTATTTGATAAAGCACTTAGTTTCAGAGATAGTTTAATTACTAAAGTGGAAAATTTTGAAGAGTTTAAAGATGTTTTAGAAAGCAAAGGGGGCTTTGTTTCTGCCCATTGGGATGGCACTACTGAGACGGAAGAAAAAATTAAAAAACTAACCAAAGCCACGATTCGATGCATTGCTAATGATACTAAAGATGAAGAAGGTACCTGTGTATTGACAGGTAAGATATCTTCTAAAAGAGCATTGTTTGCGAAGGCATATTAAAAAAAACAAAAAAAAATATAAAAGTGCTTGCAGAATTTAAAAATTGTATTATTTTTGCACTCGCTTTAACAGGGAATATTGTTGAGTAGGTCTAGGCCCGTTCGTCTATCGGCTAGGACGCCAGGTTTTCATCCTGGTAAGAGGGGTTCGATTCCCCTACGGGCTACATTGTTTTAATAAACAACTAAATTTAATACTATGGCAAATCATAAGTCAGCTTTAAAGAGAATAAGAAGTAACGAAGCTAAACATTTAAGAAATAAGTATAATCATAAAACTACACGTAATGCGATAAGAAATTTACGTGCAATTGAAGTGAAGAAAGATGCAGAGGCAATTTTGTCGAATGTAATTTCAATGATTGATAAATTGGCAAAGAATAATATTATTCATAATAATAAAGCAGCTAATATAAAATCTAATTTAACGAAGCACGTTGCTGCGTTATAAGTAGAAGTTTATTTTATAAAGAAAAGGCAGTCTGGTTAAGACTGTCTTTTTCTGTTGTGTAACCATGTAAATTAACATAATGAAGCATGATTCCCCAAAATTTTGTTCATTATGATTAATTTTGAGTTAATAAGATAAAAGCACCCATTTAAAGAAATGGCAAGAAATCCCTGTGCTCTTGGCACAGGGCTGAATTGCCA